>JBELDB010000001.1:0-13438 GCA_042094525.1 Congregibacter sp.
AGCGGCCTGAACTCCCCATGAATGCAATCACATCGCCGCGTCTGACCAGGTCTCCCACGTCGACAAGATTCTCTTGGTTATGGGCGTAGCGGGTGACCAGTCCATCCCCGTGTGAAACCTCGACCATAGTGCCGTAACCCGATTTCTGGCCGCTCCAACTAACGACTCCACTGGCAACCGCGAGAATATCTGAGCCTTCCCGGCCAGCGAAATCAACGCCGTCATGCCAGGCGCGCGCGCCGGAGATGGGGTCAATGCGATGGCCATAGGGAGAAGACTGCCAGCCAGAGCGGATGGGTCTCCCGGCAGGCGTTGCCTCTACCCGCAGTTGCTCGTTGGAAAGCAAACCCGCGAGCACGTCAAACTGCGCCTCCCGTCTTGCGAAGAGCGCATCGAGTGCCGAAAATTGCGTATCGACCTCCGCAACGGTAAGCGCGGAAGCAACAGACAGCGGCCGTGAAGGACCACCAACCGCCGGCGGGCCGGAAAAATCAAATTCCGACTCTTCCAAGCCAGCCAAATCGGTGAGATGGGTACCCAGCGCGTCCAAGCGTGTCACGTGTGCCTGCAGGCCCGCTAGGCGTCGTGTCATCGCCGTGAGACGCGACTGGGCCTCGACGCTCATCTGCGCCAGCGCCTCCGCCCGATCAATCGCGCGCTGTTCTTCGAGCGAGACTCGAGCCGCCTGCTCCGAGGTCACGCCCTCGCCAACGCCAAGCTGGTAACTGACGGTCACCAGACCCAGCGGCAAGCCCATAAACAGGGCAGACACCAAGGCCAAGGACCACTTCCCCAGCTCGAGAGTGCGCGACGCCGCGTGACGGTTTAAAAAGATTAGTTTCAAGGTTAAACGCCCCAGTGAGGGGGCGAATGATGCCATTTTCGAGGTGTCAGGGGAACCGCATCAGGCCGCTGGAGATCACTTTTACACCTTTTGGCTCGCCCGGAAATCAGGCGATTTGCAGGTCCTGAGGTAAAGACCAATCCAGTGGCGAATCCGATACACCCTCAAAGGTAGCCCACTCCCAGCACCCCGGGCTGTCAAAAAGCGCTCTGACCAGTCGATTGTTGAGAGCGTGGCCCGATTTAAATCCGTCGTACTCTGCCAGTAATTGATGTCCCGCCAAATACAGGTCACCCATGGCATCGAGCATCTTGTGTTTGACGAACTCATCCTCGTAACGCAGCCCTCCGTCATTGAGAATACGGTAATCGTCAATCACGATCGCATTATCAACGCTTCCGCCGCGGGCAAGACCACGCGAACGCATATACTCAAATTCATGCACGAACCCGAAGGTCCTCGCGCGACTGATTTCCCGGACGAAGGCCTCTCCACTGATATCGAGGGTAGCTGTGCGCGATTGCTCTTTGAAAACCGGGTGATCAAAATCGATACCAAACGTCACCTTGAAGCCATTGTGGGGCCGCAAAGTTGCGACCTTGTCGCCGTCACTCACAGTGATCTCGCTGGTCACTCGAATGAATCGCTTGACCGCGGCTTGCTCCTGAACGCCAGCGCTTTGCAGAAGATAAACAAACGGCCCGGCTGAACCATCCATGATCGGGACTTCGGCTGAGTCAATGTCGATGTAGGCGTTGTCGATACCCAGACCACACAGGGCCGATAGCAAATGCTCCACAGTGGTCACTCTGGCCTCGCCGCTACCCAGACTGGTAGACAGATCAGTCTCATCGACCCAGTCCGCCCGGGCGGGGATATCCCGGACAGGACTGAGGTCGGTGCGGCGAAACACAATGCCCGTGTCGGCTGGCGCCGGACTGAGCACGATGGCCACCTTGTTGCCGGAATGAAGCCCTACACCGGTCGATTTAATCGACTCCCGCAGGGTGCGCTGCCGAAGCATAGCTGTCCCCTCTGTTCAGCGAGGACATTACTAGGCCCGGCCGCCGCAATCCAGCACTGCAGCCCCGACTATTTACAGATTTCGGGGCGCTACAACATGTCAGTCGGCCTGACGACGTAAGAAAGCGGGGACATCGAACAACTGCTCATCGAGATCCTCGTCCATCTTGAGTGCAGCCTGACCATCCACGGTCGCGGACACTTGCTGACGCTTGCCAGGAGGCAGGTCATAGTCGTCGTAGTCAGCACCCGATGTCGCTGGACGCTTGGCTGTCGCAGTAGGCTCAACCGCTGTCAGAGTCGGTCGCGCCTCGGCACTGCGCAGTCCGGTTGCCACCACTGTCACCTTGAGGCTGTCGGTCATTTCTGGGTCAATCACAGTACCGACTACCACGGTGGCGTCCTCTGAGGCGATGTCCTCGATGGTGGCACCCACCTCGGAGAATTCCCCCAAAGACAAATCCAGCCCTGCGGTGATGTTCACCAAGATACCTCGTGCGCCGCTTAGGTCGATGTCATCAAGTAGCGGGCTATTAATTGCTCGCTCAGCCGCCTCTCTTGCGCGGCTTTCGCCACTCGCGCTGCCCGTTCCCATCATGGCAGAACCCATCTCGGACATGACAGTACGAACATCAGCAAAGTCGACGTTCACCAGGCCAGGACGAATGATGAGATCAGCAATACCCTGCACCGCACCCAGCAAGACATCATTTGCCTCCTTGAAGGCATCGAGCAGTGTGGTATTGGACCCGAGGACCTCGAGTAATTTCTCGTTGGGAATCGTGATCAACGAGTCACAGTGCTGCGCAATTTCCCTGAGCCCCTCTTCCGCGATGGTCAAACGCTTCTTCCCCTCAAAACTGAAGGGTCTGGTGACCACAGCAACTGTCAGGATACCGAGTTCCCGTGCCACCTCAGCGACAATGGGCGCGGCACCCGTACCTGTGCCACCGCCCATACCCGCCGTAACAAAGACCATGTCGGCACCGTGTAATGCATCGGCGATTCGATCACGGTCCTCCAGTGCAGCCGCTCGACCTACTTCAGGGTTCGCGCCTGCACCCAACCCTTTGGTAATGCCTGCACCCAACTGCAAGACTGTCTTGGAGCTGATATCCGAGAGAGCCTGTGCGTCGGTATTGGCACAGATAAAATCCACACCGTCCACCTGATGATCGATCATGTGGCGAACAGCGTTACCGCCCCCGCCCCCAACACCGATCACTTTGATCACGGCACTTTGTGGTGCACTGTCTACTAGTTCAAACATCGTTTTCTCCCCTTTTTAAAAAAGCTCCAAACCGCGAAGCCCTGCAAAAAATCATTTACCTGAAAATTCAAAAATGCCGCGCAAACCAAGCTTTCACGCGGCCGGCAAAACTAATTCCTTCCGACTCAACTTCCTGCCTTACCCGCGCGCCATCGCGGGATTCCTCTGCGCCGTAAAGCAGTAAACCCACTGCTGTGGCGTAGATAGGATTGCGAATAATGTCGTGCAGGCCTCTCGCGTATTGCGGCGCACCGACACGGACCGGCATGTGGAAGATCTCTTCTGCGAGCTCCACAGCGCCTTCCATTTTTGAGGTACCACCAGTGAGAACGACGCCGGCGGGAATCAGCTCCTCGTATCCAGAGCGTCTGAGTTCCGCTTGAATCAGCGTGAACAACTCGTCGTAGCGTGGCTCTACTACCTCTGCAAGAGACTGTCGGGAAAGATCTCTGGGTGGCCGGTCTCCCACGCTGGGGACCTTGATGGTCTCATCGGGACCGGCCAGCTGCGTCAGCGCACAGGCGTAGCGAATCTTGATCTCCTCAGCATGCTGGGTTGGTGTGCGCAGCGCCATGGCGATATCGTTGGTCACCTGGTCGCCGGCTATGGGTATAACGCCCGTGTGTCGGATCGAGCCATCTGTGAAAATGGCGATGTCAGATGTGCCCCCGCCGATGTCAACCAGACAGACACCCAGATCTCGCTCATCTTCGGTAATCACCGAATAGTTCGAGGCCAGCTGCTCAAGAATGATGCCGTCAACAGACAGGCCGCAGCGCTCAACACATTTCTCAATATTTTGTGCCGCGTTCACGGCGCAGGTGACGAGATGCACCTTGGCTTCAAGGCGAACACCCGACATGCCCAGCGGCTCACGAATGCCGGATTGATTGTCGATCACATACTCCTGCGGCAGCACATGAAGGACTTTTTGGTCTGCCGGGATCGCCACTGCCTGAGCGGCATCGATTACTCGATCCACATCCTGCTGGAACACCTCCTGATCTCGTATGGCGACAATGCCGTGGGAATTCACTGAACGGATGTGGCTTCCTGCGATCCCCACGTATACGGAATGGATCTGACAGCCCGCCATCAACTCTGCTTCCTCTACCGCCCGCTGTATCGCAGTGACGGTAGACTCGATATTGACCACGACTCCCTTCTTCATGCCCCTCGAGGGGTGAGAACCAATGCCCACTACCTCCATGCCGCCGTCGGGATCAATCTCTCCAACGACTGCAACCACCTTCGAGGTGCCAATATCAAGCCCCACGATCATCTGCTTGCTGTCCCCATTGGTCATTACTCTTCCCCCCTGTTCTGCACGGCTTGCATTGCAAGCCCTGCATCACTGAATGTCACCGCCGCACCGTGCTCGTACCGAAGATCAACTTTCGCCACCGCCTGTGCAGGTAGTTCTTCAGCCCACAGGCGCTTGAATCGGGCCACGCGCTGAGAAAAATCTCTCGCGCCCAGCAATAAAGACAGACCGCTATCGAACTGGACCGACACCTGATCCAGAGCATCGAGTGAGAGCTCGCTGATGGTCAGCCCGGTTGACTCCAACAGACCCGCCACCATCTGATAGCGCCTTAATAAAGAGACTTCTGACCCCTCAGGGCCCACCAGTAGCGGCAGGTAGTCATAGAGCGGATCACGATCAGCGGCAAAATAATGGCCTTCGTGATTGAGGTACCCGCGCTCGCCCCATTTCGCCAGCGGCCGCTGCTCCACGAGCGTGACCTCTATCTCCGCTGGCCACCGGCGGCGCGTGTTAACCCGATATACCCAGGGTAAAGACTCAAGTTCGTGCCTGAGATCGGTCAGGTCCGTTGCGAGAAAACCGGCGGCAATTCGAGGCGCCAACCGCCCCTGAATGGCCTCAATATCAATATGTTGGTCGTCGCCACGGACCGTGAGCTGCTCCACCTGCTGACTGCTCAGACTGCTACCGCCCTGATATAAGCCTGCGATCACCAGCACCAAGCCCGATGCCAGCAAGCATCGGTTCACCCATCGCCTCAATCTGGAAGCAGGCTCAGCGACCTCCCTCATCTGCTTCCGCGGCTGAGCTCGCCTTATAGGTTGATGATCAGGCTTCGGCACGGCGCACCTCCAGACTGCTGTCATAGATTTCAACCAGCATCTCGAGCAGACTCATTCCCGCGACTTTCGCAGCCAGCGGAACCAAACTGTGAGAGGTCATGCCCGGAATCGTATTAACCTCGAGCAATTGCCAGGCACCGGCTGTGTCACGCATGACGTCAACTCGACCCCATACCTCTCCACCCACTGCAGAAAACGCATTCAGAGCAAGACTTGAAAGCGACTGCTCTTCCTCTGCGGTCAAATCTGACGGACAGGTAAAACGGGTTTGCTCAGAGTGATATTTGGCGTCGAAGTCATAAAAATCCCCGGCCACCTCGATGCGAATACTGGGTAGAGCCCTGCCGTTGAGAATCGCAACGGTATACTCAGCGCCCGCAACAAACTGTTCGGCAATGACGGGGCCGCCATAGGCCACAGCTGCATCAAAGGCCTCCTGCAAGGCCGATGCGTCTGTGGCTTTGCTCATTCCAAGGGACGACCCCTCGAGAGCCGGCTTCACGAATACCGTACCCAGTTCCTCGATGATCTTTGACCAGTCGGAGTCGGCAACCAGGACCTTAAATGCGGGGGTGGGCAAGTTGATGCCCTGCCACAGCCACTTGGTGCGCACCTTGTCCATGGTCAGCGCCGACGCCAGCAGCCCGCAGCCGCTATAAGGCAGTTTCATCAGCTCAAAGAGGCCCTGCACGGTGCCATCCTCGCCGCCAGGGCCATGAAGCAAATTGAAAACAAATGAGGCTTCTTCAAGACGTTGAGGCCAACCCTGCTCCGCTGGATCCACACGCAGCACTTTGGCGCCGCCCTTCTCCAGCGCTCGGGCCACGTTCTCGCCGCTCTCCAGAGAGATACTGCGCTCCGCTGCAGTGCCACCGAGCATGACGGCGAGAGTTTTGCCATCGAATGCATCGCAGCTCACTGCAACACCTCCAGAGACTCAGATTCGGCCAGCGCCGCCGCCAACCGGCCGATGTCGCCCGCACCCTGCATGAGAAGCACGTCATGGTCTTGCAATACGCCGCCGAGCACTGCGGCAAGTTGTTTCTGGTCAGACACCACAATCGGCTCCAATACACCTCTGGAGCGAATGGCTTTCGCCAGTGCCTGAGCATCTGCACCTTCTATCTTGGCCTCACCGGCGGGGTAAACGTCGAGCAGAATGAGCAGCTGCGCTTCACCCAGCACCGAGACAAATTCGTCGAAATGGTCCCGGGTCCGGGTGAATCGATGGGGCTGATACACCATCACCACCCGCTGGCCCGCAAAAGCGTCTCTGGCCGCTTGCAGCGTGACCGCGACCTCGGTTGGGTGATGTCCGTAATCGTCAATCAGCCTCGCGCTCCCACCGCGCCACTGAATAGCGCCCATATCCGTAAAACGGCGACCGACTCCCTCAAACTCGGCAAGGCCCCGGACGATTGCTTCCTCTGGGATATCGAGTTCCGCACACAGCGCCGCGGCACCCGCCGCATTCAAAGCGTTATGGAGCCCAGGCATGCCTATCGTCAGTGACAGTAGGGTGTCGCTGTTGGGTCGAAGCAGATCGAAATGACTGAGAAGGCCCTCACTGCGGTAGTTCTCAAGTCGGTAGTCGGCATCGGCATGGCGCCCATAGGTAATGAGCCGCCGCGAGAGCCCTGGAATCAGATCCCGCACACCCTTGTCGTCCAGACACATGACTGCGGGGCCGTAGAAAGGGAGGTTATGCAGGAAACCGTCAAAGGCCTGCATGTAATGCGCCAGATCGCCCCCGTAGTGTTCCATATGGTCACCCTCTATGTTGGTGACTAGAGCCATCATGGGCTGCAGGTGCAGGAAGGAGGCGTCACTCTCGTCAGCCTCGACCACCAGATACTGGCCCTCACCCAGAGCCGCATTAGCACCTGCCTGATTGAGCAGACCACCGATGACAAACGTGGGATCCTCTCCCGCCTCACCAAGGATCGCGGCAATCAAACTGGTCGTAGTGGTTTTGCCATGCGTGCCTGCAACAGCGATACCAAATCGGTAACGCATCAGCTCTGCCAGCATCTCGGCTCGCGGCACCACAGGGATGCGATTCTCCCGGGCCGCAACGCACTCCGGGTTGTCCTCAGGCACCGCCGCTGATACGACCAATACGTCAGCGTCTACTATGTGCTCAGCGGCGTGACCCATGTGAACCGTGATGCCCAGGGAGCGCAGCCTTGCAACCGCCGCGCTCTCACTCTGATCGGAGCCGGTGACGGTGTACCCCAAACCTGCGAGCACCTCAGCGATACCGCTCATGCCGGCGCCACCGATACCCACCATAAAGACGTGACGAATGCGCCCCATGCCCGGTATGACCCTGTGTGGCTCAACCATCTGCATACGCCACCTCCTTGAGTGCCTCGACGACACGATGGGTGGCCTCAGGAGAGGCAATCTGACTGGCTGCAGCAGACAGTGATGCCAATATCGACGGCTCGGCGATCCAGGCTGCCAACTGCGCCGCGACATGATCAGGATGAGCATCGCTCTGGCGAACCAATACGGCCGCGCCAGCATTTGCCAGCACTCTGGCATTTTCTGTCTGGTGGTCATCGATTGCATGAGGCAAGGGAATCAGCAATGAAGCAGTGCCCGTGCTCGCGAGCTCCGATATCGTCAGCGCTCCGGCGCGAGCGATGACCACATCTGCCCATCGGTAAGCTGCCTCCATATCATCGATAAAGTCGTCGCAGCGTCGACTGGCAAAGGCGGTGTCCTCCCAAGCCAAATCAGCCGAAACCCGATTGCGTGCTCCGCATTGCTGCCATATTGAGATCGAGTCGCTCATCCCCTGCTGAACAATGCGGTTCACTACTTTTGGGAGGAGCTCATTCAGGGGCGCCGCACCCAGACTTCCCCCAAGAACAAGGACTCTCAGCGGCCGCGATGCTGAGAAGCCAACGAAACTGCTCAGATCATCTCGATTCACCGGCTTCAGTGCCGCCCTGACGGGGTTGCCAACCACCTCTGCACTCTGCTCGATGGCAAACGCTCCCGGCAATCCGCACAGCACGCGTTTGGCCAGCGGTGCCAGCCAGCGATTGGTCGTACCCGCCACCGCATTCTGCTCATGGATGACCAGCGGCCTCCTGGTCAGCCACGCGGCCAATCCCGCGGGGCCGGCTGCATAGCCGCCCATGCCCAGCACCACGTCAGGTTTCAGTCGCCGTATCAAGGACAGTGACTGCCAAAGCGCCGCGAATAAGCGCATAACGCCCATGCCGCGTGATATCAGGTTTTTCCCGCGCAGCCCGGACACACTGAGATGATGCAGGGTCAAGCCGGCAGCGGGCACCAAACGCTGCTCAATACCCCGCTCTGTGCCAACCCAATCGACCCGCCAACCCTGTTCGGTCAGCAATCCCGCCACGGCAAGGGCTGGATAGACATGCCCGCCCGTGCCGCCGGCGGCAATCAATGCTCGCCCCGCGGAGGTAGACAGGGCACTCATTCCGTCACCTTCCGCAATGGCGCCGCAGCATTGATGCGCTCGCCACGACTTTGCTGTGCAATTCGCAGGATGATGCCGAGCAGCACACAGTTCGCGATCAAACTGGAACCGCCGTAGCTCACAAACGGCAGCGTCAGCCCCTTGGTGGGCAACAGGCCGGAGCTGGCGCCCATATTGACGAACACCTGACCCGCAAACATGAGTGCCGCACCAAAACAGACATACGCCTCAAAGTGCGCACCTGTCGATGCGGTATCCCACCCAGTCTTCAAGATACGCACGATCAGCAACGCGAACAGACAGATTAGCGCGGTGGCACCGATCAACCCGGTTTCCTCGGCCCAGATAGAAAACACAAAGTCGGTGTGCGCCATCGGCAGATAAAACAGTTTCTGAACACTGTTACCCAGACCGACGCCCAACCATTCACCCTGACCAAATGCGATCAGTGATTGGATGAGCTGGAAGCCGGAGCCGAAAGGATCTGCCCAAGGGTCTTGGTACGCGGTAAGCCGCTGCAGTCGATACGGGGCAGTGAGCACCAGCGCGACAAAAGCAAGCGCGACGATCAGAAGCAGCGTCAGCACGTATATCAGCCGTGCGCCTGCCAGAAACGTCATGCCCACAACCATGCCGACGACAATGACCGTGGTGCCAAAGTCCGGTTCCAACAGCAGCAAGAAAGCGACCACCGATAGAATGCCAATGAGACGCACGAGACCGCCCCAATGATGCCTAACGGCCTCTTCCTGGCGCACGAGGTAGCCCGCGGCGTAAAGCAACAAGGCCAGCTTTGCGAACTCGGACGGCTGCAAGGTGAGCGGCCCAAGAGGGAGCCAACGCTGAGCGCCGTGCACTTCTCGGCCGATGCCAGGCATGAGTACCAAAATCAATAACGCGAAAGCGACAAACAGCAGCCATGGAGAGAGCCGTTGCAACGTATCGGTTGGCAGGCAATATGCCAGCCCACCGGCGGCGAACCCCGCCATTAAATACAACGCATGGCGCTCAGTGTGATGCCAGGGATTGCCAAAATGAAAATCGCTGTACTCGATCGATGCCGACGCTATCGCCACTAGGCCAACACTGATCAGCGCCAATCCGAGTATCAGCAGCAGTGGATCACCACGGTACACCGGCATATTAATGGAGCGGCTCATGCAGCCACCTCCAACGCGTCGACCGCTTCCTTGAACCGCTCGCCCCGTTCGATATAACTCGAGAACATGTCAAAGCTGGCGCAAGCCGGAGACAGCAGAACGGTGTCTCCGGGTCTGGCCGCTGAGGCACCCCGGATCACTGCGTCCTCTAGGCTATTGAGCACTTCTACTGGCGTTTCGCCAGCGAGATGAGACCGTATTTCCTCCTTGGCCTCACCGATGGCCAGCAATCGCACCTTCAGTCCGGAGAGAATGGGCTTGAGCTGTGAAAAATCCTGACCTTTACCCTGGCCACCAACAATTAACCAGATATCTCCATCATCGGCCAACCCGGCTAGGGCAGCCGCAGTCGCGCCAATATTGGTGGCCTTACTGTCATCGATGTAGCGAACCCCGCTGATTTGACCAATCACTTGGCAGCGATGGGGTAGCCCCCGATAACGCCGAGCGCCCTCGATCAACTTGTCCAGCGGCATGTTGAGCGCGGCGCCCAAAGCCAACGCTGCCAGTACATTTAGGTAGTTATGTCTGCCAGCTACCTGTAATTCATCAACACTGACCAGCTTCTCAAGCCCACGGCATAACCACGTCACATCATCGATCTGCCGCAGGCCAAATTCATTAAGGTCAGGCTCGGCAGACCGCCACCAGGTGATGGGGGTGCCCTCGGGTATCAACGGAATTGTTAGAGGATCATCGCGGTTCGCCACCACATGACCCACTTTCTTGAAAATGGCATGTTTGGCTCGATGGTATTCGCTCAGCGAGGCGTAGCGGTCGAGATGATCAGCACTGACATTAATCACCGTGGCCAGCTGTAAACCCATTGCCTCGGAGCGTTCCAGCTGAAAACTGGACAGCTCGAGGATGTAAAGATCGGGCTGGTCTTCAAGTAGATCTAGAGCGGGCCGACCGAGATTCCCACCGACAGCCACCTTCACCTGGCAAGCGGTGATCATCTCGCCCAGCAATGAAGTCACAGTAGATTTGCCGTTGGAACCCGTAATCCCCACCACGGGCGCCTGAGCGGCTTCGAGAAAGAGATCAATGTCTCCCCGAACGCGACATCCACGTTCAAGTGCTCGCTCGACAACCGGGTGGTCAAGCGCCACTCCCGGACTGACAATCATTTCGGTGCAGTCGTCAGCCACGGTTAAATCGATATCACCGAAGGTGGCTCGGCTCCGGTCGACATGGGCAATCGCGTTGGTGTCTTCTTGCAACTCCGCGCGGCTATCGATCGCGTAAAACGGCACACCTTGTTGATGCCACCAACGCGCTACCGATTGCCCGGTTACACCAAGACCGAAAATGATTCGTCTTTCCGAGCTAGCGATGGTCGATGTTGTCATCATCCCTCGATCACCTCAGCTTCAGTGTCGCCAGCCCAAAGAGCACCAGCATCACGGTAATGATCCAGAAACGGACGATGACACGCGGCTCCGGCCAGCCTTTGAGCTCGAAGTGGTGATGTATCGGCGCCATGCGGAAGACGCGCTTGCCGGTTAGCTTGAAGGACCCAACCTGAATAATGACCGAGACGGTTTCGAGTACGAAAATCCCGCCCATAATGAAGAGCACGATCTCGTGGCGCGTCATCACCGCAACAATCCCCAGCGCGGCGCCCAGCGCCAGCGCGCCGACATCGCCCATGAAAATCATCGCGGGGTAAGTGTTGAACCAGAGAAAACCGAGACCCGCCCCGGCAATCGCCCCGCAGAAAACCATGAGTTCGCCGGTGCCGGGCAGGTAAGCGATATTGAGGTATTCGGCAAACTCGACATGACCCGCGAGATACGCAATTACGCCCAGGCCCGTTGCCACCATCACCGTGGGCATAATCGCCAGCCCATCCAAACCGTCAGTCAGGTTGACGGCGTTACTCGAACCGACCACAACAAAATAACTGAAAGGCACAAACAGCCAACCCATGGCCAACGCTATGTCTTTGAAAAATGGCACATAGAGTGTGGTTTCTTCAGGCAGCAGCGCCGTATCAAAGAGATACAGCGTGATGCCAAAGGCAAACAGTGACTGCCACAGGTATTTCCACCGCGCTGGCAAGCCCCGAGTGTCTTTGCGAACAACCTTGCGGTAGTCATCGACCCAGCCAATGGCGCCAAAAGCAATGGTCGTGACAACAGCCACCCAGACGTAGCGACTGCTCAGGTCAGCCCATAACAGGGTGGAACCCAGCACCGTCACTAAAATTAATGCCCCACCCATCGTGGGCGTGCCGGCCTTTTCGAGATGCGATTGAGGCCCCTCCTCACGAATGGTCTGACCAATCTGCAATTGATTCAGGCGCTCAATCACAACGGGGCCCACCACCATAGAAATCGCCAGAGCAGTGCAAGCGGCAAGAATCCCCCGCAGTGTCAGGTACTGAAAGACAGCAAACCCGGGATCGATGAACAGCAATTTTTCGCTGAGCCACATCAGCATGACGTTGCCTCCTCAGAACTGAAGAGCCACGCCACTGTGCGTTCCAGGCCCGCCGCTCGTGAGCCTTTAACCCAAACAACATGCTCCTTTGGCAACGTCGGGAAATCAGCGTGTAGAGAGGTCTGGTCGGGAAAAGAAAGGGCGCTGCCACCAAATGCCTCGGCCGCCGGCGCGGCCTCCTCGCCGACAGTGATCAAGAGATCGATGCCCTTTTCTCTCGCATACCGGCCAACGTCTGCGTGCAACGCTTCACTGGTCGACCCAAGCTCAAGCATCGGACCCAGAACCAGCACCCGATAACCCGATTCTCGTGCCAGCACGTCCAGCGCAGCCTTCACCGCTGCCGGGTTGGCGTTATAGGTATCGTCGATGACCATACCGCCACCTACACGCGGCATGGCCGCGCCGCGACCAATACCAGCGGTAACCGTTGCGACGCCGTCAGCTGCGTGCTGTGGCGCGACCCCCAATTCAATTGCAACAGCCAGTGCAGCCAGTGCGTTTGACACGTGCTGATCGCCAGCAAGTTGCAACGATACGGATACGGAAAAAGTCGGCCCTTCGAGTCGAAACTCCGTCCCCTCTAAACCCCGGTGATGAATATCCGTCGCGCGGTAATCCGCTGACTCCAACAGTCCGAAAGTGACTTGGCGCGCGGAACCAGCTTGCGCGCGCCATTGCGATGACCATCTCTGGTCTGCGTTGATCACAGCGAGACCCGTGCCACCCAAGCCCTCAAAGATTTCTCCTTTGGTGGTGGCGATAGCATCGACACTGTCGTAATGCGCAAGGTGTGCGGCCGACGCATTCACACAGACAGACACATTGGGCCTTGCCAATTCGCAGAGATAGGCAATATCGCCGGATTGCCCGGCACCCATCTCGATGACCCCGTACCGGTAGTCGTCCGTCAGGCCCGATAACGTTAAAGGCACACCCAGTTCATTGTTTTGATTGCCTAAAGTAGCGTGCACCGCACCACTGGACCCCAGCGCAGCAGCGATGAGATTCTTTGTCGTGGTTTTACCAGCGCTGCCGGTAATCGCGATGATGTCTCCAGCAAAGGCTTGTCGCTTCAGATATCCAAAGCGCCCAGAAGCATGGGTAATGTTGGAAACCACAAG
>JBELDB010000001.1:13538-72406 GCA_042094525.1 Congregibacter sp.
TCAATTTCCTGATAGGTCTCGTGCCCTTTACCGGCAATCAGTACCGTATCTCCGGGGCTGGCCTGCGAGACAGCGAGCGCAATAGCCGACGCACGGTCCTCCTCAACCATAGGTGAGACGCCTTCGCAGCCGGTCAAAATATCTTGGATGATCGCGCTGGGAGCTTCTGAGCGGGGATTATCACTGGTCACAATCACACGGTCAGCAAAGCGACAGGCAATCGCCCCCATCTCGGCGCGTTTACCCTGATCGCGATCTCCGCCGCAGCCGAATAAAACCCAAATACTGCCCGGGCTCTCTGCAGCCTTGAGCGCAACGAGGGCACGTTGGAGGGCATCAGGCGTGTGAGCGTAATCAATGACCACCCTGATATCGGCGTCGGTGCCAACAACCTGCAACCGCCCCAACACCGGCTGGGCAGCCTCTGCAGCCCGCAGCGCATCAGAAAAGGAAATGCCGACCGAGACCGCCGCCGATAGAGACGCCATTAGGTTGAATGCATTGAATGGTCCTGACAGTGATGAACGCAAACTGCCCTCTCCCCAGGGTGTCCGCACATTTAAGTGCAAGGGTGTGGATTGCACGATCTCAAAGCACACGGCCGCTGAATCCAGTTCGCTTGACAGACTGACACTGCCCGCGAGCCAGACGTCAGAGTGCCTCGCAACGACTGCGTCATCTGCGTTATAAATTCTCACGTCAGGCGCAAACTCACGGAAAAGGCGGAGCTTTGCAGCGCAATACGCAGACATAGAGTTGTGGTAATCAAGGTGATCCCTGGACAGATTCGTGAATACACCGACATCGACTTTCAAGCCATCCAGTCGCCCTTGATCCAGCGCGTGGCTGGAGGCCTCGAGCGCTACACAATCAACTCCCTGCTCACGCCAATGATGAAGTTGCTTGTGCAAACTCAGGCAGTCAGGCGTGGTGTTGCGAGTTTCCTGTGGCTGCTGATTAAGCCGCATGCCAAGCGTGCCAATCGATGCGGTTTTTTTGCCGGCATGCCTCAGTATTTGTGCAGTCAAATCCACGACCGAGGTCTTACCATTTGTGCCGGTCACCGCAACGACCGCGAGCTCACTGGAGGGAGAACCATAAAATCGATTGGCGAGCGCTCCCAGCTTCGCCCTTAAATTGGTAACTGGGACGACACGTGCATCGTTTGATTCACCTCCCTCATCCGACTCAGACAGCACCGCTACGGCACCCTGCGCCAGCGCGGCCGCAATGAAGTCTCTGCCGTCTTGCTTAGATCCCGGCAATGCGATGAATACGTCGTTGCGATTAACGCTCCTGCTATCCAGCGTGAGGTTGGCAGCCACTACATCAGGCACACCCGGGTCATCCAGCAGAGCGCGAAGGCTCATACTCATTGCCCACCTCCTGATTTAGCCAGCAAAGCACCCATGTCTGACTGTTCAGGCTGCGCATTACGAATACGCAGCACCTCTTCTGTAATGCGGGAATAAACCGGCGCGGCCGCCAACCCACCGCCATAATGATCACCACGGGGCTGATCGATCAGAATGGCGGTGACGTAGCGCGGCGCGCTCATTGGAGCGATGCCCACGAACAGCGCAACGTACTGATCATCGAGGTAGCCGCCCTCACCCACCTTGTGAACCGTGCCGGTCTTTCCACCGACAGAAAAACCCGGCACCCGCGCCAGCGTGGCGGTGCCGCCTGGGCCAGTGACTCGGTCCAGCACCTGAAGCACACTGCGAGCAATATCGGCGTCGATGACACGCTCGCCCGGCGGTAACGCATCAGGATCCTGTTTCAGCAAAGTCAGTGGCCGGCGAACCCCGTCATTAGCCAGCACCGCATAGGCTCGCGCGAGCTGAATCGGGGTGGCCGTCAGGCCGTAACCAAAGGCCAAAGTGACCTTCTCGATATCACTCCAATGATTCAGATCCGGTAACTGCCCCGCTCGCTCGCCCGGAAAACCTGTGCCGGTGGCCTCGCCAAGACCAAAGCGATAGAGCACGTCCAGTATGGCCTCGTGACCCACCGCTTGAGCTAACTTGGTGACCCCGACTTGACTCGATTTCTCGATGATTGTGGAGACGGAGATCTCACCGTAGTTGCGTGGGTCGTGTAACATCTTCGCGCCAACCCGAATTCTCCCCGGATGGGTGTCCACGAGGCTGTCTATATGGAACAACTCGCTTTCCAGTGCGGCAACCAGCGTCAGGGTTTTCACTGTGGACCCCGGCTCGAAAGCGTCGGTGAAAGCGCGATTGCGCGCACTGCCAAAATCCAACGCAGTGCGACTGTTAGGGTTAAATACCGGATAGTTACTCACCGCGAGCACCTCGCCAGTCCACGCATCGATGGTCACCGCTGAGCCGGCTGTCGCGCCGGTTTCTTTCATTGCTCGCTGCAGCTCCCGGTGCTGAGCGTATTGCAGGCGCAGGTCCAGACTGAGAGCCAGGGCGTTACCAGATCGGGGCTCAACCACCACGCCAATGTCTCTTACCGCCTCACCATGGAGATCCTTGATAAACCGCTTCTTACCCGGCACTCCTTGCAGCCACTCTTCATAGGCAAGCTCGACACCGGCAATACCTCGCCCATCGACATTGGTTAAACCAAGAACCTGAGCAGTCACCTCTCCAGCCGGGTAGTAACGCCGGTACTCTCGCTCGCCACGCACACCGGGGAAATTTCCCCGTAGCACACCCCGGGCAAAATCCGGTGTCTGATGGCGGGCCAGGTACATAAACTGCTTGTCGCCGTAAAAATTAAGCTTGCCCTGAAGTACATCTGCATCCAGAGCGAGTTGCTCCGCCAGCTCAGGAAGGCGACGGGAATCCTTCAATCTTTGCGGGTTTGCCCACAGCGAGACGACCGGAGAGCTCACCGCAAGCGGGACCCCATTTCGGTCTTCAATCAGCCCGCGGTAAACGGGAATCTCTGCCGTGCGAACCGTTCGTAATGCCCCCTGCTCTCTGAGAAAAACCGCACCTTGGCCGCCATCAGTGACCTGCAAATGCACTAGCCGCCCAACCAACGTGGCTGCCAAAATGGCCAATCCCACACAAACCACTGCGAACCGCCATCGAGGCAGCGTGCTTGGCGGAGCTCCCCGCTTCATTCCGCCACCACCTGAGACAAGCTGAGATCGGGTGCCTGCATAAACAGTGCCTCAGACGCGATCTGACTGATCCTATGGGGTGCCGCCCAGGTGTTGATCTCCAGTAACAAACGGGTGTATTGCTCTTGCGACTGCCAACGCTCAAGCTCAAGCGCCTGAAGACGGGCGTAATCACTCCGCACCTGATGGGTACTCGCCACTATTGCCAGCGCGGAGACGATCAAGCCAATTCCCAATAAACAGGCTGCGAATGCAGGAGAGGGTTTGCCCTGGCTCACGACAGTCGCTCCGCCACCCGCATGATGGCTGACCGGGCCCTCGGGTTCTCCGCAATCTCCGCCTCCGAGGGGACAACGGCCTTACCTACGTGACGCAGCAGCCCTTGCTGCGCTTCGTATTGAATCGGCACGCCCGGCGGCACTTGCGCACCCCTCGCGGCATCTCTGATAAAGCGCTTAACGATACGGTCTTCCAGAGAATGGAAGCTGATCACCACCATCCTGCCCCCGGGCGCCAGCGCCAGCACAATGGCATCAAGCACCTCTCGTAATGCGTCCAACTCGCCATTCACCTGCAGCCGAATAGCTTGAAAACTTCTCGTGGCAGGATGTTTGTGGGGCTCCCACTTTGGAATGGCCGCGGAGACGATTTCGGCCAGTTGGGATGTGCGGTCTATAGGTGTAGCAGATCGCTCTCTGACAATCGCGGCAGCAATACGACGAGCAAAGCGCTCCTCTCCCAGATCCCGCAGTACTCGAGCGAGCTCACCTTCGCCAACGCTCGCCAACCAATCAGTCGCTGATTGACCGGCAGCCGTATTCATTCGCATATCCAACGGGCCATCGTGAGTGAAGCTGAAACCGCGCTCAGGATCATCGAGCTGAGGCGACGACACCCCCAAATCCAACAGAACACCCTGCAAGCTCCCAGGAGCGACGTAATCTCCCAAGGCACGAAAATTGACAGCGAGAAACTGAAACCGGTGATCCTGCTCGACCAAGTGCCTGGCGGCTGACTCGGCTGCCGGATCTTGATCAAGTGCCAGCAAGGCTCCAGAGGGCGACAGTGCATCGAGGATACGGGTGCTGTGCCCGCCCCGGCCAAACGTGCCATCCACGTATGAACCATCCGCCGAAACCATCAATGCTGCAATTGCCTCCTCGAGTAGAACCGGTTGATGCGCCCGGCTCATCAAAGGTTGAGTTGCATCAGCTCCGCTGGGAGCTCTGCGGTCTGATCAGTGGACAGCGCAGCCGCGCACTCTTGTTGCCACAGATCCTCTGACCACAGTTCCAGTTTGTTGCCCTGACCCACCAAGACCGCGCGCTTCTCTAACTGCGCGTACTCACGTAGCGCCGGCGGCACGAGGACCCGACCGTTGCCATCCAATTGCAGATCACTGGCATAGCCGAGCACCAGCCTCTGGAAGCGCTTAACAGCAGGATTGAGTGCGGGAAGCGCCTGAACATCTCGCTCTATGCGCTCCCACTCAGGTAATGGGTACAGTGCCAGGCAGGCGGTCTGGGTATCGACCGTGAGGACGATGTGTCCCTCGCTCAGCACAGACAGCAATTCGCGCTGGCGCGACGGCACCGCCATACGACCCTTGGCATCAAGGTTGATGTGCTGTACCCCACGAAACATTTCGGCTCGCCCACAAACTTCCGTTCATTCCCACAAAATGGGATTTTTTCCCACTTTGCACCACATTTCACCACTATACCGCCGCGAGATGTCGACGGTCAACGCGAGAACAAAAAAAATCGCGGGTTATCAGTGTGTTAGCGGGGCTCTACCGGTCAGGTGAGGCGGCAAAACTGCCGCCGGAAAGTTTCTCTAAAACAGCTTTTTAACCCTCTTTACAAGGTTTAGCCTGAAGTATTATAGCTTTTTAGTATTTATAACTATTTTTATATTCTTAAGTATTCTTATATTGGCAGTCAGACGGCGGCCAATCAACGACAGGCACTTAGATCGCCAAGGCCGGGGACCCAGAAAGGCCATGGTGACGTGCACAGATCTGCAATGCTGAGGGGTGGTGGGGAAGCCCCCCCAGGCGGGGGGGCATAGACGAGTCGGTCGATAAGCCGGGTTCTGTCGTGGACGATCATTCATCTGCGACGAACGTCACCGTTCGCCTGAAGCGACCTACCCGAATCCGCCGAGGGTCACGGCATCAGATTCCTATTTGGTCTTGCTCCGAGCGGGGTTTACCATCGCCACGGTTGTTACCAACCGCGCGGTGCGCTCTTACCGCACCTTTTCACCCTTACCTGCGAACAGGCGGTTTACTTTCTGCTGCACTTTCCGTGGGCTCACGCCCCCCAGGTGTTACCTGGCGCTCTGACCCGTTGGAGCCCGGACTTTCCTCTGCCGCAGTGCGGCAGCGATCGCCTGACCAACTCGCGGGCGAGCCTAAAGGTATCAACCCACTTCCGCAAGCTTAGGAATCAGCGCGCTTAGCCAACAACCACTGGTAGAGGTCTCTGGCCGGCACACCGGTAAAGTCGGACACCACAGCGGCTGCTCTTCGGGGGGGCAGCTCATCTGCTAACCGCTCAAGCCAAGTCCAGGCCTCAGCTGGAATATCAGCTTTTTCCTGATCAAACCCCTCGACCAACACCACCACCTCGCCGCGTTGTTGATTCGGATCATCATCGACAAATGTGCAGAGCGCGGACAGTCGATCCCGCCGAATCGTCTCATGACTTTTGGTCAACTCACGGCAAATCGCCGCTTCGCGATCTCCTAGCTCTGCACACATGGCACTGAGAGACGCCGACAACCGGCGCGGCGACTCAAAAAAAATCAGCGTCGTCTCGATAGTGCGCAGCGCCTTCAGCCGATGGTTTCGCTGCCCAGACTTAGCCGGCAAAAATCCCTCGAAATAGAATCGATCGGTGGGTAATCCAGCAGCACACAGGGCCGCTGTCATTGCACTGGGGCCCGGTATGGGCACCACCGTCAAGCGCTCCTGCTGACACGCCGAGACCAACCGATACCCCGGGTCAGAGACCATCGGCGTGCCTGCATCAGATATCAAAGCAATCGACGCTCCCGATCTCAAACGGGCCATCAATTCGTCTACGTCACTCGCGTCACTGTAATCGTGATAACTCACGAGAGGTGTCCGAATATCGTAGTGTTTTAATAATTTTGCTGAGTGGCGAGTATCCTCTGCGGCAATCAGATCAACCGATTTCAGAATCTCAATCGCTCGCAGCGTCATGTCATCCAAATGACCAATCGGCGTCGCGACAATAAATAGGCTGGCTGGCACTGGTGTACTCCGTCTAGGGCCATACTGGTCCGGTTCATACTAGGCTCGTTAAAGCTATACTGCGCCGATGAAGGATATTGGTCACTCTCCGCGCGCCTTGGCCTTACATCGACGCGGAATTTGCTCTCGGTGTTATCGACGCATCTCTGGCCTGATTGTGATCATCATACCGCTGGTGCTGGCTGGTTGCGCGAGCCCGGTGCTTGAACCCGAACGCACTGCACCGATCCTAAGTGCCGAAGACCTCGCGCCAAAACCTGTGGAGGGCGAGCGGCTTGACCTCAACACCATAGAGCTCGTCACTTCACTCGCCAGAACTGACTCACTACTGCGGGCCCGCCACGAGCGAAACCAGCTCTTGCTCGCCGAGATGGACGCGTCAACCTTAATCGCGATCGACAGCCGTCTGGCTTGGTATTCGGGCGACCTCGCCGCCGCACGAGGATTGCTGGATAAATTGCTCAACGACAACAGCGCAGCCCGCCATTTTGTGCTGCGTGACCTAGAGGCCTACTCTGCGCTGGAGGGCGATTGGCTCACTGCAGCCCGACAGCTGTTCCTGCGCGTTCAAGGAGATGTAGAGAGAGACCAGGACAGCACTGACAGTGACCAGCTCTTTGGATACCTGCTAAGAATCGATACTGAGGTGCTGCGTCAGCAGCTACGCAATACAAAAGATGTCGAGTGGGGCCGCTGGCTCCAAATGCTGATCGCTTATCAAGAAGGTTTTGCAGCATTCACGCTCTGGCGGAATCAGATAAATGCCGCACCCACCTTTCCTGTGATGCCCGAGTACTTGAGCCGCTGGACAGGTAACAATGACATGGGGCAAATATCATTACTGCTCCCGCTTGAGGGAAATCTTGCGCCCGCAGGTCAGGCCGTTTTGCTCGGGGCGATTGATCAGCTATACACCCTGTTCCCCGATCCCAACCAACGCCCTGCTCTTATTACAATGGACTCGTCGCGGGCGAGTGACATCAAGGACACCTATAAGCAGGCAGTGGGCGATGGTGCTGATCTCATTATTGGGCCGCTTACCAAGGAAAATGTCGCCAGTCTGAGACAACTCAACAAGAGACCGGTCCCCGTGATCGCACTCAATGATCTCGACCAAGCCATTGAGCGGAGCCAGAAAAACTGGACGAGCCTCAGCCTGCAGCCCGAGGACGAGGCTCGGCAGATCGCGGACATCGCCTTCGGTCGCGCCTGCCGGCATGCAATTGTGGTCGCCACCCGCATTGGGCGCGGCACCAGATTGTTATCCGCCTTTGAAGAGCGCTGGACTGAATTAGGCGGCAAAACAAGGGGCCAGCTGCTGGTCGAGGATCCAGCCCAGACAAATGAGGCCATGGGTGTACTGCTCGGCTCGGGGTCCAGTGACAGCCGAATTCGAACTATTGAAAGAGCATTTGATCTTCCAGTCGATGCGCGCGGCCGAGGACGAAACGATTTCGAATGTATCTTTATGCTGGCGCCAGACCCGGCCACGGCAAGAACGTGGCGACCGCTGCTGGTCTTTCATATGACCGGCGACATACCCGTTTATGCCACCTCAGCGATTAATGATGGTCTGAGTGATACCCGCAACCGGGACCTTAACGGCGTACTGTTTGTTGAGACACCCGCGATGCTGCCGCCAAACATGACTGACAGACTCAGTCGCTTGCGAGCACTCGGAAAGGATGCTTTGACGCTGGCGCAATACTGGCATCAGGCCTCGGCGACTGAGAGCTGGATCATCCGCGGTGAGACGGGGCTGTTGCGCCGCAAAGCGAGCGGCTCGATAGAGAGAGCATTGAATTTAGCCACTTTTGATGGCTCAAAGGTGCGGCGGGAAGACCTACGGTAGTGGGCAGCGCTTTGCCTGGGAAACACTGTGTTAGCAGACGGACAGATTTGGGAGTTCCGCGCGGAGCAATTCTTACTACGACAAGGACTGGTCTTGATCACCAGAAATTTTTCGAGCAGGTCTGGCGAGATAGATCTGATCATGCGAGATGACACTCACATCGCTTTCGTAGAGGTTCGATTTCGCCGCAACGTTCGCTTTGGCGGTGCGATCCGCAGTATCACACCGACCAAGCAACGAAAGCTGATCAAGTGTGCCCAAGTGTTTCTGGTCAAAAACCCGATGTGGGCAACCTGGCCTTGCCGCTTCGATGTTATCGCTTATGATGCGAGGGGTGGCGGCGAACCGCAGTGGATTCAGGCTGCCTTTGACTAATACCAATGGGTGAGCCCAGGCGGTCCAACCTTGAATTTTTACCCGCTTATTGCCGAGTTTTTTCAGCGCCACTTGGAGACAAGCAGTTTGGCGGTGGACGGCATTGCCGAGGAAACTGGGGCGGCAGTTGAGCTGGCAACAGAGGCGATCCTGAATGAGCAGAAGCTATTCAGCGTGGGTTTGGGTGCAGACTGCGCTGCTGCCATCGCTCTTACCAGCCTGTTACACAACGGGGTGCTGAGGGAGCGACCCAGTCTCCCCGTTGTAGAGTTGGCTGAGCACCACCTGGAGTCTGTAGAGACGGGCGTCGGCTGGGTTTGCCAGCAGATTCAAGCGCTAGGGCAGCACGGCGATGTGGGCTTCGTGTTTTCCGCGCTACTCAGTGAGCAAGATATGCAGCGTATTGCCGCATCAGCCGAGCACCGTCAAATGACCCTCATTTGGGTAGGCAATCGAGGGCCAGGGTTAAGCATTGGCTTCGGCGACGCGGACACTGAGACCCTGGTCACTCTGAACACCACACTCGCTGTGTGTCTTGCAAGATTGGTTGATACACATACTTTCGGGCCACTGGAGGGCTGAATGATGCTGGCACTTTGCAGATTACTTTTAATCACCCTGCTTTCAGGTTTACTCGGAGGTTGCGGCTCTATCATGTCCAGTGCGGGGGCCGGCCCGATAGAAGAGGATCCCGGCGAGCGTACCTTCGGTCAACAGATGACCGACGAGAGCATCGAAACAAAAGCGAAGGTCAATATTCACGCTGCCGATGAAGGTTATGACGATGCGCACCTGAGCATCGTGTCGTACAACGGATTCGTGCTGATCGCAGGCCAGGTACCCTCAGAGCAACTCAAGCAGTTAGCAACTGACACCGTTCGTGAGATTGAAGATGTGCGCAGGATTTACAACGAGCTTGAAGTCGGACCCGAGACGAGTGCGGGGACGCGCACCCATGACACGTGGATTACGACTCAGGTGAAGTCCAAGCTCATCGCAAGCTCAGATACCCCAGGCACCAGGGTGAAGGTCGTGACAGAAAATAGTGTTGTGTATCTGATGGGTTTGATGACGGCCGAAGAGGCAGATCGCGTGGCTCTCGAGGCCGCAGAGGTCACTAGCGCTGAGCGAGTCGTGCAGCTATTCGAGATCGTCGCTGCTCCGGCTATTTGACGACCTTCAGACTGGGTCTGCTCCGGCCCACGGGCGGATCTGGTGGGTCTTCCGGCTCGTCTGAGGAATCGAATACCATCCCCTGCCCATTCTCTCGAGCATAGATACCGAGAATGGCCTTAATGGGAACAACGATGTCGGTGGCCACACCGCCAAAGCGACCGTTGAATAGAATCAGATCATTGCCCATCTCGAGTCCCACGACAGCACTTGGTGAGATGTTCAAGACAATTTGACCATCGGTAACATAAGCCTGAGGGACGTCGACCCCCTCAAAATCGACATCAACCAGTAAGTGTGGCGTGCAGTCGTTGTCCACGATCCACTCATAGATCGCACGAATAATATAGGGGCGGCTAGAGTTCAATCAGGAAAGGACGGCCCTAAGGGCGCATCTCTCGCTCTTGCACCGAGAGACTCTCCTGAAAGGCCTCTCGGTTAAACAAGCGATCCATATAGTCCAGAAGCGGCTTGGATTGTTTACTAGGCCGGATGTCCACACCCAGTGAAGGCAAGCGCCAGAGGATCGGCGCTACACAACAGTCGACCAAAGAGAACTCCTCGCTCATGAAGAACGGTCTCTCTGCAAAAATAGGCGCCACCGCGACCAAACTTTCTTTGAGTTCCTTCACGGATTTCTTGACGACGTTGTCACTGCGAGACGACTGTATCGCATCTACCAGAGCGGCCCAGTCTCTTTCGATACGGTAGACGAAGAGACGGCTCTCGGCTCGCGCCACCGGATACACCGGTAACAGAGGAGGATGAGGGAAACGCTCGTCCAGATACTCCATCATGACCTTCGATTCATAGAGCACAAGCTCTCGATCGACCAGAGTAGGCATGGTGTTATAGGGATTGAGATCGCCCAACTCGGCGGGTATCGCTCCCGACTCCGACTCTACAAGCTCAACGGTCACGCCCTTTTCGGCCAGCACCAACCTCACACGATGACTGTAGTGACTGATGTTATCGGAAAATAAGGTCATAGAGGATCGTTTTGACACGATCCCGGAGGCATCATCTGACATACAAGTTCAACTGGCTACAAAGGGCCGGAAGTGTAACATTCAAAAAGGGGCAGAGGTTGCCCCTTTTCTGCGCAAAACCACAGCCTCAGTGCACGTCCTTCCAATATTCGCGGTTTAACAACCAAGCAAATATGAAGAAAACGACAAGAAACAGGAGCACGTATGTACCGATGCGAAGCCGATCGCTCTTGTAAGGCTCAGCGGTGTAGGCAAGAAAGTTCACCAGATCGTACATCGCACCATCAAATTGGTCCGCTGACATAGCGCCGGCGGCGGCGACATCCATCGTCACACACTGCTCCGCTTTCGCTACCGCTAAACCCGACTCATCAGAACAGGTTGCCAAGCCCTGGAGTTCCATCAGGACATGCGGCATACCGACGTTAGGATAAACGCGATTGTTCACACCATAGGGGCGGAGCTCATCTTCATAAAAAGCGCGTAAATAGGTGTACAGCCACTCAGGCTGTCGAGCCCTAGAAATCAAGGTTAGATCCGGCGGCGTCGCTCCAAACCAGACCTTGGCATCGCCTTTATCCATGCTGTTGGACATGAGTGAACCCAGCTTGATCTCAGGATCGAATACCAAGTTGGCTTTGTACAGGTCTTCTGGGATGCCGAGATCTCGCGCTACGCGGTTGTGCCGGGAATACTGCAGCGAGTGGCAACCCATACAGTAGCTGGCATACAACGCCGCGCCGCGCTGCAAAGACGGCTTATCCGAGGGGTCAGCTTCAAACGCATCGCATGGAATGGTGCCGCAATCATAAGCCGATTCAGCACCTACAACCTTGAGCGGCAGGAATGTCATGACGGCGATAAAAATCAGCGTCGCCATGCTTTGCCAGACCGACATACCGCCGTTCATCGTGACCCGCTCGGGTTCAGCTTTGGTACGGTCCATGCGCGACCACCAGGGCATAGCGAGGAAGAAGAAGAAGTAGAAGATCGTGCAAATTTGCGCCAGTACGGTGCGCTCCGGAGTGGGTGACTTAACACCCAGCACACCGAGAATGATAAAAGACACCACAAACAGCAACAACATCGCCCGATTCAGCATGCCGCGATAGCGCCACGACCTCACAGGGTTGCGATCTAACCACGGGAGCGCAAAGGGAATTACCACCGACGCTGCGAAGAATATGAAGCCCCAAAATTTATCCGGTACCGCCCTCAGGACAGAGTAGTAAGGCGTGAAGTACCACACAGGGGCAATATGCTCTGGGGTCTTCAATCCGTTCGCCTCTTCAAAATTGGCAAACTCGAGGAAGAAGCCACCCATCTCTGGCGCGAAGAACAGCACCGCACAAAAGAAGAACAAGAACACCGCTATGCCCTGTACATCATGCACCGAGTAATAGGGATGGAACTTGATGCCATCAAGAGGCACGCCATCAGGGCCCTTATTCTTTTTGATCTCTACGCCATCCGGATTGTTCGACCCCACTTCGTGGAGTGCCAAAATGTGCAGCACAACTAATGCGAGCAGCACAATGGGCAGCGCCACAACGTGCAGTGCAAAAAATCGGTTTAGTGTGATGCCGGATAGCAAGTAATCGCCGCGTATCCAGGTCACAATATCTTCGCCAACCACGGGGATGGCGCCGAACAGCGAAATGATGACCTGTGCGCCCCAGTAGGACATCTGTCCCCAAGGTAGCACGTAGCCCACAAACGCTTCGGCCATCAGCACGATGAAAATCAGCATGCCAAAGATCCAGATCAGCTCACGAGGCTTCTTATAGGAGCCGTACATGAGTGCGCGCATCATGTGGAGATAAACCACGATAAAAAACGCTGAGGCGCCCGTGGAATGCATGTAGCGCAGCAGCCAGCCATAATCCACATCCCGCATGATGTATTCGACCGAGGCAAAAGCCTCTTCCGCTGACGGCGTGTAACTCATTGTCAGCCAGATACCTGTCAGCAACTGGTTGACCAACACCAACAGCGAGAACACGCCAAAGAAGTACCACAAGTTGAAATTCTTAGGCGCGTAATACTCGCCCATGTGCGTATCCCAAGCCCGCGTCAGCGGCAGCCGCGCGTCAACCCAGGACATCAGACCGGTCAGTGCTTTTTGCATCAGGCTGCCTCCGCGTCAACGCCGATCACAAGCACGCCGCCGCTCTCATAGGAATAAGGGGGTATTTCGAGGTTGGATGATGCCGGCACGCCTTTGTAAACACGTCCCGCCAAATCAAATTTTGAACCATGGCAGGGGCAAAAGAACCCGCCCAGCCATTCGTCGCCGCCCATGTCTGCCGCACCGACCTCAGGCCGAAACTTAGGTGCACAGCCAAGGTGGGTGCAGAGCCCTACCATCACAAGAAATTCATCATCAATAGCCCTTCCATCGCCCGCGATGTACTCAGGCTGAGCCGATGCCTCAGACTGGGGATCCTTGAGGTCTCCGTTGAGGGAGGCCAAACTCGCCACCTGCTCAGGGGTCCGGCGCAGAACGTAGACCGGCTTACCACGCCACTCAATCACCACCATCTGTCCCGGCTCAAGCTTGCTGATATCAGCACGAACAGGCGCACCCGCGGCTTTCGCCTTTTCAGACGGATTCCAAGATCCGAGAAACGGCACCGCGACACCTGCCACTCCGCCAACGCCGACGGCAGACGTAGCAGCCGTCAAAAAGCGCCGGCGCGTCTGGCCGTCATCTGCCGTTGAATCATGGGCTTCAGTTGTATCGGTCATGATAGAGACTCTCCCGGGTTACCGTGCCCCCTGCCAATACTCATCTGCATCCACATGGCGGGATCAGGGTTTGAGTTGGCCTTGGCGAGCAAGATGAATTCAGCGCGCGAAGTGTAATAGTCGCGCCGGCCACCAGCAAGTTGAAATACGTGAAACGTATGGTGCGAGATCAGCGGGCTGGTGGATAACACGCTATTTGTGCGGAGCATAAGTGTTTACTAGCAACACCCCCCCAACAATCATCACAAGACCGGCAATGGCTCGCCAGTCCAGTGCCTGCTCAAAAACCAAATATCCGAACAAAGTAATGAGGAAAATGCCCAGTCCGGACCATGTGGCGTATACGACTGCGATAGGCATGGTATTCAGAGCAAAGGTTAGGCAATAAAAAGACGCCGCGTAACAGCTGATTAAAGACAGGGTCGGAATGAGGCGAGTAAAGTTTTGGCTGACAGGCAATAACATTGTGCCAGACACCTCCAACGCTACCGCGACCAACAAATAGACATATTGCATGGCACCCCTCCTCGCGGCATAGATCTGCCAGTCATAGAACCGCTAGACTGACTCTCATCATAGCGCCTGCCGTCGCAGGGGCATCGGGTGCCGCAACAAAAAGGCCCGCTTCTGCGGGCCTTTCGATTGCCAACTGGCGCAATTAGCGCTTGGAGAACTGCGGGCGACGTCGCGCCTTACGCAGACCCACTTTCTTACGCTCCACTTCGCGGGCATCGCGCGTGACGAACCCTGCTGAACGCAACGCGCCCCGCAAGCTCTCGTCGTACTCGAGCAATGCGCGGGTCAAACCATGTCGAATGGCACCAGCCTGACCAAAACTTCCGCCACCAGCGACGGTGACATTGGCGTCAAAGGTATCGGCGTGCTCCGTCAGCTCAAGCGGCTGTCGCACGATCATACGCGCCACCTCTCGACCGAAATACTCATCGATCGAGCGGCCGTTGACAGTGATATTGCCAGTGCCGGTCCGCAGAAAAACACGCGCAGTCGAAGTCTTGCGCCTACCTGTCCCATAATATTGTGCAGTTGCCATCGGGACCTCCTCAGATCGTCAGTGGCTGCGGCTGCTGAGCAGCGTGAGGGTGCGCAGGGCCGGCGTAGACTTTCAGCTTTTTCAGCATCGCCCGACCCAGAGGGCTACGGGGCATCATGCCCTTCACTGCGCGCTGAATCACCCGCTCTGGAGCCTTTTCAATCACTTGCTCAAAGCTGGCAGAGCGAATTCCGCCGGGAAAGCCAGTGTGGTGGTAATATATTTTGTCGGTCCGCTTCGCCCCGGTCACGCGGACCTTTTCGCAGTTCACCACAACGACATAGTCACCCATGTCCATATGCGGCGTGTATTCGGCCTTGTGCTTGCCCCTCAGGCGGTGGGCAATTTCAGTGGCGAGACGACCCAGAGTCAGGTTTTCTGCGTCGACAACCAGCCAGTCGTGATGCACGTCTTCCGCCTTGGCGCTGTATGTTTTCATGACCAATGCCCCAAGGGCGATCTAAAAGGAGCGCGGATGTTACTGGAGTGCCTGAGGCCTTTCAACCGTTATTTTACCTAGCCGCCATCAGGGTCTGTGCTCCGCCCGCAGATACTCCTGAGTGCGCATCTCCTGTAGCCGAGAGATGGTCCGATCAAACTCGAAACTCAGTCTGGCACCACCGTACAACTCCTCGGGAGCCGCTTCTGCTGTGGTAATCAGTTTTACATTGCGATCATAAAATTCATCTACCAGGTTGATAAATCGACGGGCGGCGTCTTCCTGATCACGGCCCAACAGGGGAATTCTCTCGATCAGGACCGTATGATACTCGCGCGCAATTTCAACGTAATCTGCCGCGCTACGCGCCTCTTCGCACAAAGTGCTGAATGTGGTCCATGCCACACCGGGAGCATCGGCAATGAGTTGCACCGGCCTCTGATTAATCTCCACCCTGATCGGCTTCCCGGCAGATCGGCCCGCCAGCGAGGAGAAATAGTCTGCCAGAGCGCTGCCGGCTGCCTCGTCATGGGGGACATGCCACAGATCGGCGCGCTGCAGCGTCCTGAAGCGATAATCCGTTTCTGAGTCCAATTGCATTATCGTGAGATGGCGCTCCAGCAATGCAATGGCAGGCACAAAACGTCCTCTCTGCAGCCCGTCCCGATAGAGTTCCTGAGGGGGAATATTTGATGTCGCGACCAGCGAGATACCGCGACGAAATAACGCATCAATCAGTCCAGCGAGAATCATGGCGTCGCCAATATCGCTGACGAAGAACTCGTCGAAGCAGACTACCAGTGCCTCATCGGCAATGTCCTGCGCTACGGCTTCGAGCGGATTTTTTGCGCCACTGTGACGGGTCAGGCCCGCGTGGACGCGCTGCATAAAGCGGTGGAAATGCACCCGTAGTTTTCGCTCGAAGGGCAGGCAATCAAAGAAGGTATCGACCAAGTGTGTCTTCCCTCGGCCGACGCCACCCCAAATATAGAGGCCCCGCTCGGGTTGGCTGGGTCGCCCAAGCCTGCGACGAGTCCTCGCCCAAAATCCTCGCCCGCGTTCTGCTCTGGCCATTAGCCTCGAGGCAAGATCGTCCAGCTCCGCGATGACGCGGGCCTGCGCAGCATCTTTTAGCAATATTCCGGAATCCACATCACGCTGGTAGCGCTGCAGCGGCGAGACATATTCTGTCATGGAGCTGAAGGGTAAAAAGGCAAATAGCAGAGTCGGACAGAGTAACACGGACTGGCCCTCACACCGCGCTCCACGATCAACAGTCTTCGAACCTGTCGGCGTCGTTCGGGCCAACCAACAGATTATCGTCGGTTATCTAGGTCCTGTAGAGGACGCCTCCCCCGGCTTGCAGTACAATGCAACCTCGAAAGGCGCAGTGTGCCGCAGACCGCGAGGCCAGAGAGCATGTACTCAATGTCGAATCTTGTGATTGCACTATTGATCGGTGGCGGCATCGGCGCCGTTACCGGCTGGTATCTGGCCATGTCGTCGCGTGGTGACAACAAACGCAAAGTCATTATGGATCTCGAGAGCCAGCTCGATCAGGCGAAACAAGCCCGGGTCGACTACGAGGCAGAGGTGTCGGATCACTTTGCGCAGACCGCTGACTTACTCCACAAACTGACCGACGACTACCGCTCGGTATACGCCCATCTTGCAGACGGCGCGGAGCAACTCTGCGGTGATCGCGTCAACATCTCGGACACTGCCCTCACTGCACCCTCGGACGCGACCTCGGAGAAGCCTCATTTGGTGGAGGTCGCTCAGCCGCTGGACTATGCACCCAAGAAGCCCGACGAGCAGGGTCAGTTGTCAGAGGATTTCGGGCTGGACAAATCCCACTCAGCAGCCTGAACCGGTCAGACTGGGTTGTCGATGTCCACGAATTCGTGGCTACAACCCAAGGTCCGTGACGCCAACTCCCCGACTGCCTGAACACCGTAACGCTCAGTGGCATGATGGCCCGCTGCAATGAAGGCGATGCCGCGTTCTCTAGCAATATGCACCGTCTGCTCGGATACCTCGCCCGTGACGTAGACATCGGCACCGGCATCAGCGGCCTGATCAATGTATCCTTGGCCCGCACCGGTGCACCACGCTATCGACTGAACCTGCCCCTCCCCTATCAGCAGCGGTTTGCGATCCAAGACATCCTCTAGACATTCGCCCAGCGTGCGAACATCAATAGGATCGGCCAATTGCCCTCTGAATAGGGGGATATCCGGATTATCGGCATCCAGCGGCTCTGGCTGCTCTACACCCATTAAATTTCCAAGCAAAACGTTATTGCCGCACTCTGGATGACAATCCAATGGCAGGTGATAGGCGAATAGGCTTATATCTGCTTGCATCAAAGCGCGTAGTCGCGTTGCTTTCATACCTGTAATACAGGGGTCTTCTGAGCGCCAAAAGTAGCCATGGTGAACGAGAATAGCGTCGGCTTGTCGCTCTTGAGCGGCGATGAGTAATGCCTCGCTAGCGGTGACCCCGGTGACTAGATGTTGAATTTCAGCGCGACCCTCGACTTGCAACCCGTTGGGGCAATAGTCCTGAAATTGATCCGGCTTCAAAAGGGTCTCCAAAAAAGCGTTAAGTTGCTCCCTCGTGCAGGCCATACTCGTCCCCATCTCCCTGGTGATATAGGGAGAATAACCAGCACACCATGATTTACAATGGCGGCAGGAGAGGTATGTGAAACAAGACTTAATCGCCCTAGTTTGGCCCGCACTGGTGGGTGTGCTCGCGGCAGCACTCATTTTGGATAACTGGGTGTTGGAGCGCGAGGAGACGTCATCCGTCTCTCACAAAAGCGGTTATCGCGAGGCCGTAGCCCTCGCGACGCCCTCTGTCGTGAACATCTATACCGCGAAACTCGTTGATGCGAGAGCCGACCCGCGTCTGAATTCACCATTGCAGCGACGCCTATATTCCAATCGGGGCAACCGCCAGCGTATCGAGAGATCACTGGGCTCCGGCGTGATCCTTAGCGCGGATGGACACATCGTCACGAACAACCATGTGATTGCTGACGCTGATGCGATTCAAATTCTATTGGCCGACGGACGCTCAGCCAGCGCCTCAGTGGTTGGCACTGACCCCGAAACCGACCTCGCCATTCTGCATATTGATTTACCGAACCTCACTCCGATCGTGATGGCAGACGCAGAGGAAATTGCGGTGGGTGACGTGGTGCTGGCCATCGGCAATCCCTACGGATTCGGTCACTCCGTGTCACAAGGCATCGTATCTGGTGTGGGTCGTTTTGGCTTACAACTGTCTACCTATGAAGGCTACATCCAGACCGATGCCACGATTCATCTAGGCAGCTCAGGTGGGGCGCTCATCGACAACCAAGGCCGCTTGGTGGGCATCAACACGCTGATTTATACGGCGGGGGCCGAGCGCGGTGCAGAAACACCAGGAATCGGGATCAACCTGGCTACACCGAGCGCACTGGCCGCCTCTGTTTTGGACGACATCGTCAAATATGGCCGCGTTATCCGCGGTTGGCTCGGGGTGAGCGTCGAGGTGCTGCTGAACGAGAGCCTCTCAGGCAGCCCAGTTCAGCAGCTCATTGTGACCGATCTCGCATCAGACGGGCCTGCTGAGCGGGCGGGGATCCAACTGAACGATATTATTGTTGCGATGGATGGCGAGCCTGTCGTCGATGGCCGTGCCGCCATGCTACAGATCGCCCAACTCAAACCGGGTCACTTGTTGCGGGTAAACCTCGATCGACAAGGGTCGGCGATCGAGCTGGAAGCAATAGTGGGCACCCGCAGGAGTAGCGGCTAACGCAAGCTCCTCAGCGCATTCGTCTCTTTGCACTCAAACCATGGGCTTCCAGTGACTCAGCATCGGCAAGCACTGACGCCACCTCACCCAGCGCTTGCGCGCCAGCCTCAGACACATGAATCACACTGCTGCGCCGCTGGAAATCATAAACGCCAAGCGGAGAGGCAAATCGCGCAGAGCCGGCTGTAGGCAACACATGATTGGGGCCCGCACAGTAGTCTCCAAGCGCTTCTGATGACATGGCCCCCATAAAAATAGCACCGGCAGCACGAATGCCAGCCATCAGTGCCTTTGGCTCTGACACAGCTAGCTCCAAATGCTCTGGCGCAATACGATTACTCAGCCCGACCGCGGCACCCATGTCGGGCACTTTGATGAGCGCCCCCCGATTTTTGAGCGATGCTCTGACAATTTCGCGCCGAGACAGAGTGGGCAGCAGCCTCTCTAGGACATCCGCTACGGCGTTCAAATAATCGGCGTCTGGAGAGATCAGGATTGCCTGAGCATATTCGTCATGTTCTGACTGGGCAAACAGGTCCATCGCGATCCATTCAGGATCTACCGATCCGTCACCAATAATCAGGATTTCTGAGGGGCCTGCCACCATGTCGATCCCGACCCGGCCAAAAACCTGCCTTTTTGCCTCAGCGACGTAGCGATTGCCCGGCCCTACAATCTTATCGACACGCGGCACCGTGCTCGTCCCATAGGCCAGTGCAGCAACCGCTTGTGCTCCACCGACAGTAAACACATCGTCAACACCTGCAAGTGATGCCGCGGCCAGCACGACGCGATTGATTTCGCCTCGCGGTGCAGGCGCAACCATGGCGATTTGGCCAACGCCAGCCACCTTGGCGGGAATGGCGTTCATCAACACCGATGATGGATAACTGGCCCTCCCTCCGGGAACATAAATCCCCACACTATCCAGCGGCGAAATTCGCTGACCGAGCGTATTGCCTTCTTCATCCTCATATTGCCAGCTACTGACCTGCTGGCGCTCATGAAAAACACGGATCCGCTCAGCCGCCGTCTCCAGCGCTATCCTCACTTTTTCATCGATCGACCCAAGCGCCTCCGCGATCTCCCGCTCACTCACCCGCAGCGACGCGGCGTCGGACACATCGCGCTCATCCAATTCATTAGTCAGGCGAAGGAGCGCGTTGTCACCCTCTTTGGCCACATCGGCAACGATGCGTGATACCGCTTTCGACAAATTTGGATCTGCCTCAGCGGGACTGACCATCAATTCAGCAAAAGCAGATTCGAAGTCCGTATCCGACAGATCCAGTCTGGAAATCGCCACCCCGGTCATTTCGTCGATTCCGACTGCACCGCATCGGACAGCGCCTCGATTAGGGCTTGTACCGACATGTGCCGCGTGCGCATCGAGGCTTTATTGACGATAAGGCGGGAGGATATCTCTGCAATTAACTCTCGGGGTGCCATACCGTTCTCTGCAAGCGTCTTGCCGGTATCAACGATGTCGACAATCTCATCAGCCAGACCCATGAGCGGCGCAAGCTCCATCGATCCATATAGCTTGATTAAATCAGCATGCATGCCTTTACGGGCATAGTGAGCCCTAGCCACATTAAGGAATTTGGTAGCAACTCGGATTCGGCGGCGCTCACCAGAAACAGTAGACTCTGATGCGGGCCCCGCTGTCATCAGTCGGCACTTCGCGATGCCAAGGTCCAGCGGCTCGTATATGCCCGCTCCACCATGCTCAAGCAGCATATCTTTTCCAGCAATGCCAATATCCGCAGCGCCGTGACGGACATAGGTCGGCACGTCAGATCCTCGGAGTATGACGAGGCTGATATTCGCGACGGTGGTGTCGACAATGAGCTTTCGGCTGACATCGAGATCCTCCCGCGGCTCAATGCCAACCGCCGCCAGCAATGGCAGGGTCTCTTTGAGTATGCGTCCTTTGGTGAGCGCAATGGTAATGTCGTGTTGAAGCTGCATAAAACCTCAGACGCTTGTCAGGTCGATATACGACGAATATCGGCACCCAAACATTGCAGGTTGCCTTCAATATTTTCGTATCCCCGGTCAATATGGTAGATCCTATCAATCCGCGTCTCGCCCGACGCGACGAGTGCTGCGATCACCAAACTGGCGGAGGCACGTAGATCAGATGCCATAACAGGAGCGCCTTGCAAGGTAGCCTGACCCGTAATGTGCGCACTGTCCCCATCGATCAGAATCTCTGCCCCCATTCGCTTCATCTCATGAGCCTGCATGAGCCGATTTTCAAATATGGTCTCCGTAACACAGCAAGTCCCCTCGGCAACCGCATTCATGGCGGTGAATTGAGCCTGCATATCAGTTGGAAACCCCGGGTAAGGCTCAGTAACAACATCGACTGCTCTAGGTCTGTTGCCCTGCATATCGAGTGCTATCCAGTCATCACCCTCGGTCATGTTGGCCCCTGCTTCCTTGAGCTTATCGCGCACAACACCCAGAAGCTGGGGCGCGATGCCTTCTATTCTCACCTTGCCGCGCGTCGCGGCAGCCGCAACGAGATAAGTACCCACTTCAATTCGGTCAGGCATTACCTGCCATGCGGTGCCTTGCAGTGAATCAACCCCCATCACCTCCAAAGTATCTGTCCCCTCACCCTCGATCGCGGCGCCCATGGCTTTGAGAAAGCGCACGAGATCAACGATCTCAGGTTCGCGGGCCACATTCCTTAGGATCGTGCGTCCCCGCGCCAACGCCGCCGCCATCACTGCATTTTCGGTGCCCCCGACCGTCACCGTATCAAAGGTAAAGTCTGCTCCAGACAGGCCCGACGGTGCGACAGCGACAATGTAGCCACCTTCTACCGTAACAGTGGCGCCCATCGCTTCAAGTGATCTGATGTGCAGGTCTACAGGCCGGCTGCCGATCGAGCATCCGCCCGGAAAAGACACCTCGGCCTTGCCGTATCTCGCAAGCAGTGGCCCCAACACCAAAATAGATGCCCGCATGGTTTTGACCAGATCATAGGGCGCAGTCAGGTGCTCTACCGACTCAGCCTGCACCTCGACAACACCACCCTCCCCCCGCCTGACATTCACACCCAGGCTTGAGAGCAGAGTCAGCATCGTGCTGACATCTCTCAGCACCGGCACTCGGCTCAGAGTGCAGGTTTCGTGGGTCAGCAGCGTTGCCGCGAGTATGGGCAGGGCGGCATTTTTCGAACCAGCGGCAGCTAGGACGCCTTCAAGGCGTCGGCCCCCTGAAATAATGAGACTGTCCAATGCCAGCCTTCCTCAAGGGGTCCGGGCACTGATTTGAACCGCGTGAAGTGTGCCGTCAGCAATGAGCGCAGAAAGCGGCTCGTAAACACGTTGCTGGCAAGCAACAGGTCTCAATCCCTCGAAATCGGCACTGATCACCGTGATATCAACATGCCCTCCATCCAAGGCAACGGCAATCTCAGCGCCGGGGAAGGCCGCTTGCAGTAAACCGGTCAGTTCTTGCTCAGTCACCTGATATTGCCTCCGCCTGTTCAGCAATCGTTGCGTTCCATTGGCTGACCACCTGATCGAGATCACCATCTGCCTCCACCGCTAACGCGGCGAATTGGTTGCGATATATCTCGCCCAGGTTAATGGTCTCGATGATCAGATTGCGCAGACGCCACGAGCCGTCTTTGTATTGCCCCATTTGGTAGCGAATGGTGTACACCCGCTCAGCTTCACCATAAACCAACTGGGTGACCGAGGCGACACGTGTGCTTTGAGGCGATGCCTCGACACCCTCCACTTCCATCCTGGCTCCACCGAAAGCAAGCAAGCCCTTGGCATAACTGCGAATCAGACCTTCCCGAAGGTTGATCGCGAAGTCGTCACGCTGACGCTTCAAATTAGCTCTACCCGCCTGATCCATGGAACGGCCACGACTGTAATAGTCGCCCATCACCGCCGTGGCAAACCCCCGCCAATCGACCAGCTCCGACAGCGCGCTATCGATTTCCCGATAGTAGCGGTCTGGATCATCATCAAAGTAGGTATCGGCCTCAGCCACTACCTGCATCACCTGAGTGGTGACCTCGCTGATCACCTCTGCCGGCCCAAGATGACTCGGCGGATGCTGCTCGGTCTCTGCTGCTGCAATACTCTGCATCAGCGCGAAAGCCACAGTGACGGCGGCTTGGAAACACCTCTTAGCGAAGAACACGGCAAACTCCTCTTCACGCTTTCACTGAATCAAGTACAGCCACCCCTGCAAAGCGATTGGCAATGCCCGCCATAAAGGGGGGTGACTGGGGTAGACTACCTAGGGCGCTACATTTGCTGGGTCTCGTCAAACCAAGCGCCCGGATGTGTACCATGATACCTGATCGGCGCGATGGTCACTCGCCCACCCGTCGGAAGAAATAAGGAAAATGCTGTGTTGTGGTATTCGCTAGCGATTGCAGCAGGTCTGATCGCTTTGGTGTGGAGTGCGGACCGTTTCGTGGACGGCGCCTCTGCGATTGCGAGCCGGGCCGGACTGACACCGATGCTGATCGGCCTGACCATTGTATCGGTGGGTACTTCTGCCCCCGAGATTCTGATTTCAATTATGTCTGCAGTCGCGGACTCAGGAGAGCTGGCGGTGGGCAACGCGCTAGGCTCTAACATTGCAAACGTCGGCCTGGTGTTGGGCGTCACACTGCTTTTTAGTGCCATCACTTTAGGTCGCAGTACCACCTTCATCGATCTGCCGTTTTTGCTCCTGGCCGTTTTGCTGACCTGGGGACTGCTGTGGGATCTGGAACTGTCGAGCACAGACAGTTTGATATTACTCGGCACTTTGGGACTCTTTTTTGCGCGCATCGCGCACCACGCCAAAAAACCCGACATCAATAGCGAGACCCCAGAGGTTCCGACGCTGAGTCTGCCTGTGGCCTGGATATCGTTCCTCGGAGGCTTGGCGGTGCTGATTGCGTCATCGAGGATATTGGTATGGGCCTCGTCACAAATAGCCGCCGAATTGGGCGTATCAGAGCTCGTAATCGGTCTGACTATTGTTGCCGTGGGAACCAGCTTGCCTGAATTGGCTGCATCGGTCATGAGTGCAATGAAAGGCCATGCAGATATGGCTGTAGGAGCCATTCTAGGCTCCAACATGTTCAATATCCTTTTGGTGCTTGCCATTCCGGGCTTCTGGGGTGACCTGCAACTGGCTCCTGAGGTGATTAGCAGGGATATGGTCGCGGTATTTCTCACATCTCTGGTTCTTGCTCTGGCGGCTATCTGGCGTTGGAATGGTGAGTCCGGCGCCGGCGTTTTGTGGAGAGGCACGGGAACGGTGCTGTTGTCGCTCTACATCGCTTATTACTGCTGGCTCTTCATGGCACCCTGACTCCATACCTGATATCGCTGAATATGGCTGAGCACACTGATCACTTTTTCATAGAATCTGCACAGAGAACCATCTCTCTGGAAAGCCAGGCCGTAGGCGCGCTCGGCGACAGTCTGGGCGCCTCATTCGCGGCGGCGTGCCGGGTATTACTGGGGGTAACAGGGCGAGTGGTGGTAACGGGCATGGGGAAAAGCGGCCACATCGCGGGCAAGATCGCCGCCACGCTGGCAAGCACTGGAACCCCTGCGTTCTTTGTTCATCCTGCTGAGGCGTCACATGGTGACATGGGCATGATTACCCCGAATGACTGCGTCATCGCCCTGTCTAACAGTGGCGGCACACACGAAATTCTGACCCTCCTGCCTCTCATCAAGCGATTGGATGTGCCGCTGATCAGCATGACAGGCGATAAAAACTCTGACCTTGCTCAAGCGTCAAATGTACATCTGCTGGTAGCAGTCGAAACCGAGGCCTGCCCTTTGAATCTGGCGCCAACTTCCAGCACCACCGCGGCGCTGGTGATGGGCGACGCCTTGGCCATAGCGATCCTTGAGGCAAGAGGCTTCACTGCGGAAGAGTTCGCCTTTTCCCACCCCGGAGGGACCCTTGGCAAACGGTTGCTGCTTCGAGTTGCTGATGTGATGCACCGAGCTGATGAGGTGCCGCTGGTCACACCCGATGCCACACTGGCCGAGGCGCTGTTCGAGATGACAAAGAAAGGGCTTGGCATGACCACCATCGCAGACAAGGATGGCAAGTTGCTGGGCGTTTTCACTGACGGAGATCTGCGGCGGGTAGTTGAAGACCAAGCAGACCTCAAAAACACCCCTCTCTCTGAGGTCATGACACCTGGCGCGCGGGTGGTGAAGGAAGATTTATTGGCTGCTGAAGCAATGAGCATGATGGAACGACATCAGATCAGTACGCTGGTTATCGTTAATGAAACACATCACATAGAGGGTGTCGTGACACTACTGGCTCTCCTCAAAGCGGGCATCTCATGACAGGCCGAGCTGCACAAAAAGCCGAGTCAGTGACGCTGGTTGTACTGGATGTCGATGGCGTGATGACCGATGGCAGGTTGGTGTACCGGGGTGCAGGAGAACCTGAAAGCAAGGCCTTTAACGTCAAGGACGGTCTGGGTATCAAGCTCTTGCAGCGGGGGGGTATTGAGGTCGCCATCATTACTGGCAGATCATCCGAGGCTGTGGAGCGACGTGCAACCGAATTGGGTATCTCCGCACTGATTCAAGGTCGCGAAGATAAGGGGGCAGCGCTTGAGGAAATATTGGCGCTTCGGCAGCAAGCTGCGGCATCGGTCGCCTACATGGGAGATGATCTTCCTGATTTGGGCGCAATGCGTCTGGCTGGCCTCGCTACTTGTCCCAGTGACGCGGCTGATCTGATCAAAAATAATGCGGACTGGATAGCGCCTTTGCCAGGCGGCCATGGCGCAGTACGAGCGTTGTGTGACTTTATCTTGCAAGCTCAGGGGCAGCTCCAAGACCTGCAAAACACCTACTGATGAGGACTCTGGTCATTTCAACTGGTGTCGTCGCTTTGGGAGTCGCGCTTTGGCAGATTCTTGCACCCGCGTCGAGCACAAGCCTGCCCGTGAACACTGCGGAAAAATCTGTTGTTGGCAGCTATCTAGTGGACGGAACCCGGACGCATTTCTCAGCGAGCGGCCCTGCATCAGATGTGCTGCAGATTGGCACAGCCACAAGGTGGCTTAACAGCGACGAAACCTCCCTCAACGACATTCGCTACCGCGCGCACGGTGAAGATGATGCTCAGTGGGATATTGACGCCTCGGAAGGCATTTTCTTTGAGGCCACTAATGAACTCGTATTGAAAAATGGAGTCACAGTGTTGGAGCGTAGCAGGGAGGCTGTCGTCAGCACGGAGGCCATGCGGCTTTATATGAACCAAAAGCGGGCTGTGGGGGAGCATGAGGTGGTGATGACAGGCCAAGGCAGCCGGACCACCGGCGCATCCTTTGAGCTGGACCTTCAAACCAACACCGCCACGCTAAAAGGTGATGTCGTTACCGACTATGAATAATCTCGGCCGCTTTTTTCAATGGTCTCTGCTGACCCTCTTTGTCGTGGCCTTACACGCCCATGGCCTCGACTCCGATCGAAATCAACCGATTCAGATTACCGCCGATGTCGCCGTTCGAGATGAAGGCAGAGGAGAGACTCGCTACGAGGGCAATGTCGTTCTGACTCAGGGCTCTTTGCGCATCTCTGCTGACACGCTTTCGATACGTCACGGCGCTGCAGAGGCGGACAAGATTGTCGCCACTGGACAGCCAGCTACCCTTGTTCAACAACCGACTGTCGACCAAGCACCCGTTGACGCTTCGGCTAAGCGTATTGAATACATCCGGTCCAGTGACCTTGTGCGCTTAATTGATGATGCGCGTATTGCTCAGGATGGTTCGACTCTGTCGGGCAACCAGATTGATTACCTTGTCACCCAGCGAACCGTCAGGGCTGCAGGGACCCCGGGTGCAGAGGGCGCGGACCGCGTAGAGGTTGTTATTCCGCCGGAGAACCTACGGAGTCGTCAACCAGATGAGTAGCACCCTCAGTGCACACCATCTCGCCAAGGCTTACGGCGGTCGGCCAGTGGTTCGGGACGTTTCGCTGCAGGTGAGCGCAGGGGAAATTGTCGGCTTGCTGGGACCCAATGGAGCGGGCAAGACCACTTGTTTTTACATGATCGTGGGACTGGTCGAGGCAGATGCGGGAGATATCCAACTGGACGGTCAATCACTCATGGCGCTGCCCATGCATCGACGAGCCCGCGCGGGTATTGGATACCTGCCTCAAGAAGCATCGATCTTCAGACAGCTGTCGGTAAGGGACAACCTGCTGGCCATTCTTGAAACACGCAAGGAACTCAACCGCAAAACTCGACAAGAAATGGCCCAAGCACTGCTCGAGGAGTTCAATGTCGGCCATTTGGCTGATTCTTTGGGGCAGGCCCTGTCTGGAGGCGAACGGCGGCGAGTCGAGATCGCACGGGCGCTCGCAACCGAGCCGACTGTTATCTTATTGGACGAGCCATTTGCAGGGGTTGACCCTATCTCCATCTCGGACATCAAGGACATCATCACGCACCTGAAGGCACGGGATATTGGCGTCCTGATCACCGATCATAATGTCAGAGAGACTCTGGATATTTGCGAGCGCGCATACATTGTCGGAGAGGGCCACGTCATCGCATCAGGCACTCCGCCGGAAGTACTGGCCAATGACAAGGTCCGCGAAACCTATCTTGGCGAACACTTTTCTCTCTAGATCCCCAGATATCGCCAAAAAAGAGCCCTAATTGAGCGATTCTCAGCTGACGCGCAAGCAATTTCCTTGCCAACTTGGTTGCAACGCTGTGGTGTGACGATAAACTGGTGAGCCAATGTGGCATCACCGGCGGTATGAAACAGGCGCTACAGTTAAAACTCGGACAACAACTGGCTCTGACTCCGCAGTTGCAGCAGGCAATAAAACTGCTACAGCTCAGCACCGTTGACCTGCAGCAAACTATTGAAGAAACCCTAGAGTCGAATGCGCTACTCGAGAGGGAGAGCGACTCCTCAGATCAGGAAGATCTCGACTTTAGTGAAATAGCACCAGATGAGGATGCCAGTGACGATCTGGCAGTAGATACAGTCTGGGAAGATGCCCTGCCCTCCTCGGCGCCACCGATCTCCAACACCCCGACCGACACGGATTTTTCCGAGCATGACTCGGAACAGGAGTCACTCAGAGACCATCTTCTGTGGCAGCTCAATTTGACTCGTTTTTCCGATACTGACCATTTCATTGCTCTCGCATTGATCGACGCCATAGACACTGATGGTCGCCTGACGCAAACGCCGGAAGATATTCACACTGATCTGGATATGGAGCACATCGATCTCGACGAGGTGCTGGCGGTGTTGCACAGACTTCAGCACTTTGAACCACCGGGGCTTTTCGCTGCTGACCTTCGGGAGTGTCTGCTCATTCAGCTCAGACAGCTGTCATCGGACACACCGTTTCGAGAAATAGCCGGAGCGCTTGTCAGCCGTCACCTTGCGCAGTTGCCGACAGCCCCCCCAAGACAGTTGGCTAAAAAGCTCCGTTCCAATGAATCGGAACTGGACGGGGCAATTCAACTGATTCGTTCTCTCGATCCCACTCCCGGCGCTTCCATTGGAGGCGAGCAAACCGAATTCGTCACGCCCGATGTCTTTGTCCGACAGCAGGACGGAAGATGGCAAGTCGAACTCAATCCAGAAGTCGCGCCTAGACTGAGAGTTAACGATCATTATGTCGCCATGCTCAATGGTGGATCAGCCGCAGATCGAGGGTACGTCAAAGAACAGCTGCAAGAGGCACGGTGGTTCATGAAGAGCCTGCAAAGCCGCAATGAAACCCTGCTCAAAGTTGCCACTAAGATCATTGAGCATCAAAAGTCGTTCCTTGAATTGGGTGAGATTGGCATGAAGCCACTGGTATTGGCAGATATCGCCAAAGAAGTGGACTTACACGAGTCGACTGTCTCACGCGCTACCACTCGAAAATATTTGCATACCCCCAGAGGTACATTTGAACTCAAGTACTTTTTCTCAAGCCGAGTGACAGGAGAGCAAGGAGATGACATCGCCTCGACCGCAATCAAAGCCGCCATCCGACAGTTGGTCTCTGAGGAAAACCTTCGCAAACCGCTTAGTGACGCAAAATTATGCGCACTACTGAAAGAACAGGGCATAGCGGTAGCGCGCAGAACCATCGCCAAATACAGGGATCAACTATCGATCCCGCCCTCGAATGAACGCAAACGTCTAAAATGATATTGAAAAATCGTCGACAAAGGAGTGCGGTATGAATTTGACCATTAGCGGACACCACTTGGACGTGACCACCGCCATCAGACAACATGTTGAAGATAAGCTGGCGCCCATACAACGCCATGGTGACCACATCACGCGTATTGAAGTCACGCTGATTGTCGAGAAGCATCTCCATAAAGCAGAAGCGAATCTGCATGTTGCTGGCGCTGACTTATTTGCCTCATCAGAGTCTGACGACATGTACATCGCCATCGAAGCACTAGCCGATAAGCTTGATCGCCAGGTTATTAAGCACAAGGAAAAGCACCGAGGCCATTGATTGATGTCAAATCAGACCCCATTGGCGCTGCCACATATTCAGGTGCTCTGCGGCGAGTCTTTGCTGAGCAAGAAACGGCTGTTCGAGCGATCAGCAGAGTCGCTGAGCGAGGAATTAGGCCTCCATAGCCAAGCCATTTACCGGGCGCTACTCGATCGGGAAAAACTAGGCAGCACCGCCATTGGTGAGGGCGTAGCGATACCTCATTGTCGCGCAGCACAGTGCACAGAAGCCGCGGGGTGTCTGGTCATACTGCAAGAACCTCTTGACTACGGTAGCCCAGACGGCAGCAAGGTCGATATCGTTTTCGTGCTACTCGTGCCCGAAGAGGCAACCGAGGAGCATCTCCATCTCTTAGCGGGACTCGCTCGCTCCTTCTCGCACGACAGCGTGCGATCGGGCATCCGGGAGGCGCAGAACGCCGAGCAGGCGAAAGCGATACTGCTCCAGGGAGCCACAATGTGAAACCGCGGCTAATCATCATCAGTGGCAGCTCGGGAGCCGGCAAAAGCAGCGCATTGCGATTGTTGGAAGACGAAGGATACTACTGCGTCGATAATCTTCCCCCAAGGCTATTAACAGCCTTTGCCGAGGAAGTTTTGGACCACCCGGACTACAAGAGATTTCATGGCATAGCGGTGTGCATCGATGCTCGCGCGATGAAAATGGGCGACGACGATGTTCGGGCTCTCGACCCCCTACTCGCGCTGAAGGACAGACTCATTATCTTTCTCGACGCGCAACCATATGTTCTCTTAAAGCGCTTCAGCGAGACTCGCCGCCGACACCCCCTCGCGGGATCTGACAATTCACTACCCGAAGCAATCTCGCGGGAAAGAAAACATCTCGAGTTCATTGCCGCAGCCGCAGATCTTCTCATAGACACGACGGATCTCACTCCGCGAGCGCTTAGAGATATGATCACCAACCGTATTGTGGGGCAAAGGGACGGCCAGTCCATTCTGCTGGAATCTTTTGCTTTCAAACGTGGGGTGCCGACCGACGCCGACTTTGTGTTCGATGCTCGCGCGCTGCCCAACCCTTATTGGCGAGACGATCTCAGGGCTTTAGATGGGACAGACGAATCTGTTAGAGAGTTTCTTGAAAACGATTCGCGGTGTTTGAATTTCTACGAGACGCTGCGGGGCTTTATCGAAGACATGCTTCACGAATTCGACGCATCGGATCGGAGTTACATGACCATTGCTGTTGGGTGTACCGGCGGGCAGCATCGTTCGGTCTATCTCGCAACTAGGTTGCATGAGGACCTGCTGCAGCGCTACCCGTCAGCTCAGATCCGGCACCGGGATCTCCCCCGAGTGAATTCACCATGACGCGCGGCCAACTCACCATCATGAATCCTCTGGGCCTGCACGCTCGCCCCGCAGCCAAACTCGTGGATTGTGCAGCCCGATACACCAGTGAAATTCGGTTGACGCATCAAGGACAGACCATTGATGCCAAAAGTATTATGTCTGTGCTGATGTTAGCGGCTCCCTGTGGCGCAATCCTCGAGGTCACTCTCGATGGGAACGACGAGCAAGCAGCGCTGGAAGCTCTGGAAGTGCTATTCAGCAATGGATTTGGCGAGCTGGAATAAGTCACAAAGGCATTTTCGCGGGTAGAACTTCTATATCGGTAGCGGATAATGAGCACCTCCATGGAGGTCCCGTCGTGAATTCACCTGCCAACTTTTCTGTGAAGACCGAACGTATCGATGTCGCGCTGCGCGCTGAGACGCTGGTCGATGTGGCGGGTATTTTGGCCGACATGTCCCCCGGCGACGTGGCGCACTTAATCAGCTCATCGCCGCCAGACTACCGCTCCGTTTTGCTTGGGCTACTCGAACCCGAGCAGGAGGCACTGGTTGTCAATGAGCTGCCCGATGATTTGCGCAACGCCACGCTGATTGATCGCGAACCAGAGGCTCTGGCCGAAATCGTCGGGCAGCTGGACGACGACGACGTAGCAGATATCTTGCATGAGCTACCCGATGAGGTAACGGGGCAGGTCTTGGCGATCATGGACGAACAGTATCGCCAGAGGTTACAAAAAGTACTGAGCTTCCCCGATGACGTGGCCGGCGGCCTCATGAGCACCGACACAATCACCATCCGGGCGGATCTGACGCTAGATGTCGTGCTGCGGTACCTTCGAAGACACGCCGAGATCCCGCCAAACACCGACAACCTTATCGTCGTGAATCGAACTGATCGTTTCGTGGGGCTCCTCCCGATAGGCACGGTGTTGGTCTCAGATCCCGCCGTTTCAGTGAGGGAGATGATGATCACTGATCAGGAAGCCATTAACGCCGATACACCCGCGACAGAGGTTGCGCGTCGGTTTGAGCGAAACGACTGGATTTCAGCACCCGTTGTTGATGATAGCGGTAAGCTACTGGGAAGGATCACCATCGATGACGTGGTCGATGTCATCATGGAAGAAGCAGATCACTCGCTGACTTCTCTGGCGGGCCTTGCAGAAGAAGATACCTTTGCGCCGGTGTGGCAGTCGGCTCCTCGGCGAGCGGTTTGGCTGGGGCTCAACCTAGTTACCGCATTGTTGGCTTCCTCAGTGATCAATCTGTTTCAGGGCACTATCGAGAAAGTTGTGGCTCTCGCTGTTTTGATGCCTATCGTCGCCTCAATGGGCGGCATAGCGGGCACCCAAAGCCTGACCATCTTGATTCGTGCAATGGCCATGGGACAAATCAGCGATCGCAATCAGTTGTGGTTAATCGGCCGTGAGTCTCTCGTGGGACTGTTCAATGGCCTGCTCTGGGCTGCAGTCATTGCCGCTACGGCTTCAATTTGGTTTGGAGATATGATCCTCGGTGCGGTTATTGCTTGTGCCATGCTGATTAATCTTGTTACCGCTGGCTTGACGGGCGCGGGACTGCCCATTGTGTTACGCAGAATGCGCATAGACCCCGCGCTCGCTGGGGGCGTACTGGTAACAACCATTACTGATGTGGTGGGGTTCCTGGCTTTTCTCGGCCTCGCCACCGTATTTTATGGCTAAGGACCAGGCAATCTGTGACCGATAGTGACGCAAATGAATGGGAGGACCAGCGGCCCAGTAAAAGTGAGCTTAAAAGGCAGATGCATGCATTGCAGGAGATGGGCGAGCGTCTGGTGAGCCTGCCTCGAGCCGATCTCGACCGCATCCAAATTGATGATGAGCGGCTTAAAGAGGCCGTGGAAATGGCTCGCGGAATCAGAGCACGAGGCGGACTCAAACGGCAGCTGCAGTTTATCGGGAAACTCATGCGTTCTGTCGACATAGAACCCATCGCGAAGAGTCTCGCGATACTCGATCAGCAACACAATGCAACCACCGCTGGATTTCACAGAGTTGAACTGGCCAGAGATCGATTACGCACGGAGGGAGACGCCGCATTGGGCGACATCCTCGCCATTTGGCCAGACGCCGAAATTTCTCTATTGCGACAGTGGATACGACAGCATCCCCGGGAAGTCGAACGCGGCAATGCAAAAGCTCACAGTAAGAAACTCTTCCGTTATTTGTCGGGGCTCGACAACACTGATTCCAAGACGTCTTGAGGCTCTGTTTCTGGTAGGCGCGATTTGGCGTCAAAAACGCGCTCAAATGCTACTTGTGGATCCTCGAGATCACCACTGACCGCGTAGACACCGCTTGAGAGTTGATTCATTTGGTCTTCAAAAACTTTCCCTATTAGATATGTACCGGCGGCTATCGGAAGTCCGCCCGCCAGCGCGGCAACCCACGGTATATTCTCAACGAGAGGCAGCGTCACCACCAGCTCGCCATTCAGTGTTTCAGCGATCAGGTCTATATCACTGCTGAAGTTGAAATAACCGCCAGACCCCTCGATTGAGAAGCCGGGGATGTGCAGCATCCCACTATTAAATTCGAAAACACCCCCGGCCTGATCAAAAGTGACTCCCGGGTCGAACAATTGATTCATATTCGCGCGGCGGAAAAGCCCAGAGAGATTCAGAAGACTCAGCAGTCGCAGCGCGCCTGTCGCTTCCGCATTGGCCGACAGAAATGATCCCGATTGCATCTCGAGGTTCAACACGCCTGTGACTGAACTCAACTCAAATTCCGCCGGACTGCCCGACCATTGCCAATCGGTTTGTAAGAGCCCACTGCGCGTCTCCACTATCGGTGTGACGCCAATTAATTCAAGGGTTGTCCCAATATCCTCAAGTTCGGCTGCAAGCGTTAGCCGAGTATCGTCACCCGCATCATTGGAACGCCATGCGATGCGTGTAGTGGGCAACCACTGGATACCAAGAAATTCACCCGTTATGTCCCGAAATACCCAGCCCTCCGAATCACTGTAATCGACGGCTAATGAGAGACCTCCGAGGTCCTTATCGCCACTTTTTACCGACGCCAACGATACGGGCAGGGGCAGTAGCCAGTCGTAAGATGACCCCGTGGGCTCGGAAGGCGCCTGGCTTGTGAACTGCTCGCTGATTTCAGGTAACTCATTAAGATCGACGTACGCTATCGTCAGCCGCCGTTCCAGTGGCATTTTGATATCAGCGGCGGACTCCGAGACCGGCAACCCTCTATCTTGAACAAAATGACCCTGCAGCCAATCCATATCGAATTGAGCACTGATCGCTGCACCTTCCATATTGAGGCTCAATTCCAGCTGCCCCAGTTCTTCACCGCGCCATAAAGCACGTCCTATCCGCAATGCTTCAATATGGACAGCCAACGATCCATCGATGCTGCCAAATTCCCAATGACCGGTGTGTTGTAGCCAATCTGCAGGGTCCAGTGACGGGAGATATCCCGTCACTGTCACGCCAGGAGCGGGCGCCAGAGTTGGCCAACTGGCTGGCCGGGTTCTCGGAGTCAGATCAACCAGCACCGCTGTTTCGCCATACTCCGGCACGTCTGCGATCGCGGAAAATCGGCCAAACCAGAAGACCTCCCAGCCGGCCCATTCGCGATCATGCCAGCTCACTTTTAGCGGCGCACGCGAGTCGACTGACTTGCCCCATGGCATCGGCAGGTCTATCTGAACACCTCGTAGATCGGACTCAATGTCTACCGCAACGGCTTCGGCCACATTCACCGCAACGCTGGCTGACGTGACGCCATGAGCTGGCAAAGCAAAGCTCACTGGTTGCCAGGACAGCAAATCCGATACTGAAACCTCGAAATCCAGCTGCGCCGCCAACAGGGTATCGGCTGAGGTCGCCAAATGTGGGCCCATCTCAACCTTCAAGTGTCGGCCGAAAGTGGTAGCGGTCAGTCCCGAAGACCCAAAACCCGTCTGGGTTTGGTAGGTCAGAGGCCCGGTGACATTTTCTGCCTGCAAGTCCAGCAAAGCAGATTCCACTCTGGCGTCGATCAGATCCACCGCGACATTGATATCAACGGTTTTCTGTAGATTTCTTAAATCGAATTTCATGCCCAGGGAGGCGTTGGCCGGCTGCTCTCCCGAGAGAGTGAGGTCGTTCATGACAAGCTCAGCGACTGACAACGCGGGGAGCGCTTGAAGTGTCCGCAATATCTGATCGGGGCGGCCCTCTACCTCCGACTTAAGGGCAAACCAAGCCGAACCTGCGTCGAGGAGAATGCCAACGGAAGTCGCCTTCAGCGAAACTTCCGCAATGATACTTTCTGGTGACCAGACGTCGATACGAGTGTCATCCAGACGCAGTTGGCTAGCCGATTGCAACGACTTTGGCCAGTCAGGCTGGTAGTCCAATGTCACATCGGCCAGTTCGACTGCCAGTTGCATGGTTTGACTCAGATGACCATATGATTTGAAGCCGCCGCGCCAGAGGAAGACACCCTCTTCAATACGCCCCTCAGGCAGAGCTGACTGCAGCCATTGATAGGCAGGCTCAGGCATACGATAGGGCACATAGGCGTTTCGGATCGCAACCGGCGCATCTTTGACCGAGGCCGCTAACCGCATGTCGAGGGGCACGCTGGAACCACGTGAAAAAGGAATATCAATTTCAAACTGCACCGTGGCATGGTGATCAGTGGCCCGGGCCAAAAATAACCCGTTCTCCAAGAACAGCGCGTCCGGCTGCCATCGACCCTCTAGCTTGCCGATCACACTCTCCATACGAATGGGCTCCTCATAGACCTTGGGTAGGAGCAATGCATAATCTTCTGTAGTGATCCACGCAGTGGCGCCCACCTCACTGGCAGATAATGAGGCGTCGATGCCTGCGAGACCCGGTACTTTTTTGTAGGGAGCTGTTGTGGCGTTCGTCACTTCTGCCTGCGCTGTCCAACTCGCAAGCGGATCGCTAATTGATTCGACGGTCAGCGCGAGACTATCAATACGCCCTCTCGGATCGAGGGTCTGTAATATCGAACTCACCTTTTCTGGCAGCAACCCACTTTTGATGATGACCGTTACCAACGGCGGTACTTCAAAGTCCTCGGTCAACGCCCTCCAGCCCTGACCCAGACGTTTCACTTGAACTCTTGGCGCCTCAAAGACCTGCTCCATGAAGCCAAGCACCGCATTGTCTATCCAAATATTGATCTCCCCGCTGGAGCCGACCAATGCCGTGTCAAAACTCAATGTCTCGAGAGAAACGGTATTGGCACCCATCAATTCCAGCTGCTTGAAATCGGCCTGCACGACCCCCTCTCCTGAACCTCGTGACATGGACAGCCAAAAATCCGCGCCCCCCTGAGCCGTCAACTCCACATTGAAAAACTGAGACAGGTAGGAGATTCCCGCTCCCGTAACGCTGCCTTCGATGTCACCTGAAAACTGCCCAAGCGCAAAAGGATTGCCCGTGCCAGTTCCCTCTGCCGAGAGTAGCTGGCCATCCGGAGTCTCGATGGCCAGTCGCAAGACTCGACGACTGCCATCACGCAGCAAATCAATATCCAGTGCCAGCGCGTCAAGCGTCACTTGGGCGTTACTGTTCCCGATGACCCCAACGATCTGCGCATCCCGGATCTGAAGTCGCTGGAAACGATTAAATACGTCGCGGACACTTTGCGGTATTTCTGTTTTATTCGTATCTGACAGGCTGGTCCAATGAATGCGCGGCGACTCCAACAACAGTTCGTCGAAACGCGGCGCACCGCTGATCAAGGTCTGCCAAGGATTTAAGCGCATACTTGCAGCGGGAAGCTGGACAGTATTCCCGGTGTCCTGATCCCGGATAGAAAAATCGACGAGGTGAAGCCGGGGGGAGAACCCATCCATCGCCCCGCGCAGTTCACCAATCGACACATCGCCGGCAACACCATCCGAAAGCAGTTGCTCAATGTCATACCGCATCTGCGGTAACGCACCCATCAGCAACCGCCCGCCGCTGACATAAATTGCCAGGGCGACCAACGTGAGGACCATGAGCGGCCAGATGAGCCGACCCACATGTTTGGGTATGGCCCTAACCATGCTGAAGCTGTATCCCGGCTTTAAGCAGGAGCTCTCGAGTTTCACTCAGTGGCAGTCCCACTACTGCGCTGTAACTTCCTGTGATCCGACTCACAAAGGCGCCTGCATATCCCTGTATGCCGTACCCCCCAGCTTTATCCCACGGCTCCCCAGACAGTAAATAGGCATCGATCGCCGCATCGGATAAGTGCGTGAAGGTCACTGAAGTGGAACTCACCCGAGTCTGGATTTGCCCAGCATGCGCCACCGCAACAGCGGTGTGGACCTCATGCACGCTATCCGATAACGAACGCAGCATGTGCCTTGCCTCCCGCGCGTCGCTTGGTTTGCCCAATATCTGATGATTCAGGGCGACCGTGGTATCTGCCCCCAAGCAAACGCAATCCCTAGTTGCGCACACTCTGGTCTTTTCTGCCGCCAACCTTTCTACGTAGTGTATCGGCTGCTCTCCTTCACGCGGCGTCTCGTCAATATCCGGCACCGCAGTGTCGAAAGCGGGCAACAATAGTGACAGCAACTCCTGCCTTCGAGGGCTTGATGATGCGAGGATAACTCGCATCAATACACCTCATAGTAGCGTCTGGAGTAGCGCAGGACCGCGCGCAGGGGTATCCAGCAGGCCATGGAAAACAATAATGCGAACAGGGCACCGGCAGACAAGGCAGGGACGCCAGTAACATTCCTCAACCACTGCTCAATGCCGGTGCTCAACAACATTAATACCAGTATCACAACCGACTGCTGTATGGGATCAAACTGTCGAATACGCTGGTAGTTAAATTGCAAAATCAGCGTGGCGAGCATCAAGCCGGGAGAGGACAGCCCCAGCGGCGCACCCTCTATCAGGTCCAGCCCCATACCCAGAGCAAAAGCGGTGGCCACACCCACCCTGTGTGGTAACGCCAATGCCCAGTAAAACAGCACCAAAGCCGCTATGTCTGGCCGAAGAAACCGCCAGTCCATAGGGATAGGCAACAACACAATTAGCAATGCGATCAGCAACGAGAGGTGAATAACCCATGTCGCATGCGCTTTGGTCACGGGGTTGCTGCTTTCCTGGTCACGGCGCCCTGCGCCACAACCAGTACATGGCGTCCGCGATCAAGTGCTGATGCGGGCGCAGCACTGACTACCGCAAAGGCATCACCGGGAGCAATATCAACATGGGTCACCCGCGCTACGGGATAGCCTTGCGGAAAGCGCCCGCCCAGACCGGATGTGACTAACAAGTCGCCCACTCGAATATCTGTGGTGGCCGCGAGATGACGGATGACGAGACGATCGATCACCCCACTTCCTTCGGCAATAGCCCGCAGTCCCGATCGATTGACCTGTATGGGAAGGGCGTGCGCACTATCGGTAATCATTAAGGCTCGACTACTGTATTGTCCTGTAAGGACGATTTGCCCAATGAGCCCTTCAGCGCCCAATACGGGTTGACCCTGCCTAACACCGTCAACCGCACCTTTGTCCAAAATCACCGCGTGACGCGCAGGATCAGGTGACAACGAACTGATCTGGGCGGCAATCAATTCCTCGTCGATTTCCCGGGCAGAATTCAATAACGCCTTGTAGCGCGCATTTTCAGATAACAGCGAAGCCAACCGCTGAGACTGCCCCTTCAGTACTCGGTTCTCCTGCTGCAGTCTCAGGACTTCATCCTGTAGGTCGCGACGCGAACGCAGCGAACCCATCAGTCTGTCCCAGGCATCGAAAGGTGCGAGCACCACGTCGCTGGCGAAAGCAACCGTATCAACTGCGCCACGCTGGATCGCCAACACCCGCGGGTGCTCTCGAAAGAAAAAGAGGCTGAGAATACAAATCAAGCTCAGAACAATAAATCTTGCGCTGATCGGGTTTTGTTTTAGGAAAAGCGGTTTAATGGCGCTGCTCCGGTCGCTCGGGGATTATTCCGTTGAGAGCAGGTCCAGGACGTGGCGATCCATCAGTTCGAGCGCTTTGCCCCCCCCTCGCGCTACGCAGGTGAGAGGATCCTCTGCAACCACAACGGGTAAACCTGTCTCATTAGAGATCCGCTTGTCGAGATCTGTAAGCAACGCGCCGCCACCGGTCAGAACGATACCTGACTCGGCAATATCCGCTGCCAATTCGGGAGGAGATTGCTCTAGCGCCAGTTTCACCGAGCGCATCATGGCCTCCAAAGGCTCTTCCAAGGCAGACAAAATTTCATCATTGGTCAGCGAAAAGCTTCTAGGCACACCCTCTGCAAGGTGCCGGCCCCTCACATCGATTTCTCTCAGTTCATCAGACTTATAGGCGCAACCAACTTCCTGCTTAATCCGCTCCGCCGTCGAGTCGCCAATCAGACTTCCATATTTTCGGCGGACGTATGACACGATGGATTCATCGAATCTGTCTCCTCCGATCCGAATAGAGTCGCGGTAGACCACGCCGTTGAGCGAAATGATGGCAATCTCCGTGGTGCCACCACCAATATCGACCACCATGCACCCAGTGGCCTCCTCCACTTGCAGGCCGGCGCCGATGGCAGCCGCCATGGGTTCCTCTATCAGCTTCACTTCGCGGGCGCCGGCGCTCAGAGCAGACTCCCGAATGGCGCGCCTCTCGACCTGTGTTGACGTACATGGCACGCAAATAAGGACTCTTGGGCTGGGGCGAATGAACTTGGTCTCATGAACCTTGGCAATAAAATGCTGAAGCATTTTTTCAGTGACCTGAAAATCCGCAATGACACCGTCCTTGAGTGGCCGTATGGCCTGAATATTCCCCGGGGTCCGCCCTAGCATTCGCTTGGCCTCTTTGCCCACGGCCTCAATCGACTTTTGCCCGTTATGCATGCGGATTGCTACGACAGACGGCTCATCCAGAATGATGCCGCGCTCCTTGACGTAAATAAGTGTATTCGCTGTGCCGAGATCAATCGACAAGTCGGTGGAAAACATCCCTCGGAGGCGCTTAAACATTATCATTCCTTGACTGTGAAGAATTCATCCAGGGTGCATCGAGTCAGGACATGCCTCATCCCGCTACCGGGGCACGTCGAGAACGTTTAGAAAAAGCCAGAAAATGCTCTTTAATCCAACGTTTACGACGACAAATGCCGGATGAATGTAGCAATGCAGGGGTTTTTGGGCAAGCCACAAGTGTGTTAGTTTTCGCGGCCTTCGCCGAGGAGTCGCCCCATGTCTGTCACACAGCAAGATGTCGAGAAGGTCGCCCTGCTCGCCAGATTAGCCATATCGGAATCTGACCTGCCCGAGGTGACAGACCGTTTCGGACGTGTGCTGGATCTAGTTGATGAACTCAATACGATTGAGACCGAGTCTGTGGTGCCGATGTCTAACCCCCACGATATGCAACAGCGATTACGGCCCGATACCGTCACCCGAGTTAATGAGCGGGAGGCGCTGATGGCGTCCGCCCCCGCGAGCGATCAAGGCTATTACCTGGTGCCCAAGGTCATTGACTGATGACCGATAGCGCACTACTCAACGCTTCGGTCTCTGAACTGAGAAAACTGCTCAGGAATAAAACCGTCTCCAGTGAAGAACTCACGCGTGCCTACCTAAGCAGTATCGAGCGACATAACCCGGCACTGAATGCCGTCGTCACAGTGTGTCCGGACCAAGCACTGGACGGCGCGCGACAGGCGGATGCGGCACTTGCCAAGGGGGAGCATGGGCTGCTGACTGGGGTACCACTGCTCCACAAAGATATTTTTTGCACGCAGGATGTTCGAACAACCTGCGGCTCGCGCATGCTGGCGCAGTTTGTACCTGCTTACGACGCCACGGTTGTCTCGAGAATGAAAGCTCAGGGCGCGGTGATGCTTGGCAAGTGCAATATGGATGAATTTGCAATGGGCTCGTCCAACGAGACCAGCTTTTTTGGTGCGGTCAGAAACCCCTGGGATACGAATTGCGTTCCGGGTGGCAGCTCTGGCGGTTCTGCAGCCGCTCTCGCGGCGGGCATGGCGCCTCTGGTAACAGGGACAGATACCGGGGGCTCGATCCGACAACCAGCTTCCCTTTGCGGCGTGACGGGCCTCAAACCGACCTACGGTCGGGTCTCTCGGTTGGGAATTATTGCGTTCGCGTCGTCTCTAGATCAAGCGGGACCGCTCGCTTATACGGCTGAGGATTGTGCCATCGCGCTGACAGCTATGTCAGGGCTCGATGCTGGCGACTCGACCTCCGCTGACCTACCTGTTCCCAATTTTCATGAAGCGCTGAATCTCGATGTCCAAGGGCTGAGAATTGGCTTACCCCGCGAATACTTCAACGATGACCTAGACAGCGACGTTCGAGACCGCGTTATGACAGCGCTGTCAGCATTGGAGAAAGCAGGCGCCACACTGATTGACATTGAATTGCCCCACAGCCACTACGCGATTGCTACCTACTACGTCATCGCGCCCGCTGAAGCCTCAGCGAATCTGGCTCGCTATGACGGGGTGCGTTTTGGATACCGTTGCGATGATCCAACAGATCTGGAGGACCTTTACCTTCGATCCCGCAGCGAAGGCTTTGGCGAGGAAGTGCAAAGACGGATCTTGGTGGGGACCTATGCGCTGTCGGCGGGCTTCTATGACGCCTATTTCAATAAAGCTCAGCAGGTCAGGCGGGTGATCGCCGAGGATTTCCAGCGCGCCTTCGAACACGTCGACATTATTGCGGGACCCTCTGCACCAGGGATTGCCTTCCCCTTTGGTGCCAAACAGCAGGATCCGGTGGCAATGTACATGGAAGACATCTATACGCTGGCGGTAAATCTGGCGGGCCTGCCGGGCCTTTCCACTCCAGCTGGCCTGATCAATGGCATGCCCGTTGGCTTGCAACTCATCGGTAAAGCATTCGATGAGCAGTCGATCCTCAATGCGGCACATCGACTGCAGACAGATACGGATTGGCACACCGCGCGTCCGAATCTAGGAGCGATGGCGTAATGAGCTGGGAAATGGTCATGGGTCTTGAGGTGCATTTGCAGCTCGCCACACAATCAAAAATCTTCTCGGGTTCTGCGACCACCTTTGGTGCTGCGCCAAACGCCCAGGCTGATGCCGTCGATTTAGGCATGCCCGGTATGCTTCCTGTTTTGAATGAGCAGGCTGTTCGCTTCGCCGTAACCTTTGGCCTTGGTATTGGCGCTCGCATCGGTGAGCGATCAGTATTCGATCGAAAGAATTACTTCTATCCCGACCTACCCAAGGGCTATCAAGTCAGTCAATTCTTTGCGCCCATCGTCTGCGAGGGGGTTTTTGATGTGCCCATGACAGATGGAACACTTTGCCCAATTCGTATCACCCGAGCGCACCTCGAAGAAGACGCGGGCAAATCGGTTCACGATGCGTTTAGTAGGGAGACGGGTATCGACCTCAATCGCGCGGGCACGCCGCTACTCGAAATCGTGACCGAACCCGATTTCCGGTCAGCGGAGCAAGCTGTGGCTTATCTCAAAGCATTGCACTCTCTTGTGACCTATCTGGGTATTTCAGACGGCAACATGGCCGAAGGCTCGATGCGCTGTGACATCAACATTTCATTGCGGGAAAAAGGATCAGATGCGCTGGGCACGCGAACCGAGATCAAGAACGTCAACTCGTTCCGATTCGTTGAGCGCGCCATACACAGCGAATATGCGCGACAGGCCGATATTCTTGAGGGTGGCGGCGCTATCACTCAGGAGACTCGCCTCTACGATGCCGAACAAAACGTCACGCGCTCGATGCGCTCCAAAGAAGTTGCTAATGATTACCGCTACTTTCCAGAGCCGGACCTACTACCGATTGTCATAGACACGGACTATATAGAAGCCATCCGAGCCACACTGCCAGAATTACCGGCGGCCAAGCGCGAGCGGTTCATCAGTCAATATGAACTCACCGACTATGACGCAACCTTACTCGTTCCCAACCATTCGGTGGCGGATTATTTCGAGTCCGTCGTCAAAGCCGGAGGGACTGCGAAACCTGCCGCGAATTGGATTCTTGGCGATCTGTCAGGAGCACTCAATCGTGCCGAAGTGGATATCACGGCCTGCCCCATTTCGGCGGAGCAGCTCGCTGGGCTGATCGTGCGCATTGAAGATGGTACGTTGTCGAGCAAGCTGGCAAAACAGGTGTTTGAGGCGCTTTGGGCGGGCGAGGGTGACACCGACGAGATCATCGCTGAGCGCGGGCTCGAGCAAGTAAGTGACTCAGGCGCTCTGGAGGCCATGGTTGACGAGGTTATTGCCCAAAGTCCAGACCAAGTGGCCCAGTATCTCGCTGCCGATGAAACCAAAAAGAAGAAACTGAGTGGCTTCTTTGTGGGCCAGATTATGAAGGCATCAAGGGGGCAGGCTAACCCCCAAATGGTCAACGAGTTATTGCTCAAGAAACTGAACGATCAGTCCTGAACCCGGCCCTTTAAATACTTCAGGCGATTTTCTCGCTTCTGCTCCGCACTTTTACGCAGCAAAACATAAATTGCGCCGGTGCCCCCATGTGCAGGTCGAGCCGAGTGAAAAGCCTGTACGGCATCCAATTCACGTAACCAGTGGTCGATATAGCCCTTGAGGATCGCAGAGCCTTCGCCATGAGTTTTGGACTGCCCCTTGCCGTGAACAATCAGCAATGTGCGTAAACCCAGCTCTGTCGCTTCGCGGATAAAAGAGAAAACCTCTTCTCTCGCCTGTTTCACCAACATGCGATGCAGGTCAAGTCGCGCGTCGACCTGATATTGACCAAGGCGCAGTTTCCGATAAACACCGTGCTGGATGCCCGGTCTTTTAAATTCTAGAACGTGCCAAGCATCCAGCGGCATGACCCCGTCGTCGGCCAGGGGATTGAGCGGTTCGTCTTCCGCTACTGCTGCACGCTGCCGACCTTTTTGTTGCTCCTCGGACAGTCGCTCCTTGACCAAGCGTACACGCGCCTCTCGGCCTAGGGGCTTGACCCCGGCCATTTCCTCGGCAAAGAGATCCTCGTCACTCACCCGTGTTTGCACTCTGCTCCGCGATTGGGACAGTATAGTGCTCGCATCGGCTGCTGGGGGACTCCATGAGCGGCAATTTCGTGACGGGGGCGGGTTATTTTCTGCGCGGTCTGGCGATGACCTTTCAGCCGGGTTTGCGCCGCTTCGTGGTCGTGCCGTTGATCGCCAATATCATCTTGTTCAGTCTTATGGGCTGGCTCTTGTACGAGGTCCTCACAGACTTTTACGAGGCAGCGATGCTCACTGTGCCCGAGTGGCTCCAATTTCTTTCATGGATCATCACTCCGCTCCTGTGGCTGGTCGGGGGATTAATGACGGGCTACGTATCGACCTTGTTGGTACTGATGCTCACCTCCCCCTTTCATGCATTGCTCGCGGAAAAAGTGGAAGAGGCCATCACCGGAGAGCCTGTGCCCGCTTTGGAGGGTATTGCTGCGGCGTTACTGGAGGTGCCCCGCGCTTTATTTCGAGAAATTCGTAAGTTTCTGTATTACGTGCCCGTGGCACTGGCAGTGCTGATACTGACGATCATCCCTGTTTTCAATGCGCTCGCACCTCTTGCCTGGTTTTTACTGGGTGCCTGGATGATGAGCCTGCAGTTCGTCGATTACCCAATGGACAATCACCGATTACCCTTTCGCGAGGTCCGTGACGCCTGCGCCGCGCGCAGGATATCCACGATTGGCTTTGGGGGCACTGTCGCGTTTTTTACAGGTATTCCACTGTTGAATCTGGTGGTCATCCCCGCTGCGGTGATTGGCGCCACGTTGCTGTGGTGCGAGGAGTTAAGAGACCTGCGTTAGCTATTGTTAGGGGCTGGTGGCGCCATGCACGCCAGAGAGTGACCCAGCAGTGCCTCAATGTCAGGGAGCAGAAACGCGTCGTCCTCGCTGGCGAAACTGATTGAGACGCCTGTGGCACCTGCCCGACCCGTGCGGCCTATACGGTGGACGTAGTCCTCGGGGTCTTCGGGCAGATTGTAATTCACCACGTGAGAGATGCCCTCTACGTGAATCCCGCGTCCCGCCACATCTGTTGCGACCATGACCTTTGAACGCCCCGATTTAAAGTTCTCAAGCGTCTTGGTTCGCTTGGCTTGAGTAATCTCTCCCGAGAGCATCCCGCATTGGACGCCTTCCTTGCGCAGCTTTTCGTAGAGCCTTCTCACCTGATCTCGTCGGTTGGCAAAAATAATGACGCTGTCGACGGTGGGATCATTGAGCAAATCCATCAGAACAGGGAAACGCTCACGACTGGATACGAGGTAGACCCTTTGGTCCACTGAGGCAGTCGCCACACGCTCGGGCTCAATTTCGACGGTAATCGGTTCGAAAGTCCATTGCCTCGCCAGATTCATGATGTCTTGCGTAAAGGTCGCCGAGAACAACAAAGTCTGCCGATCCTCCTTGCGAGGGGTCGCCCGGACAATGCGTTTCACCTGAGGGATGAAACCCATGTCCAACATTCTGTCCGCCTCGTCGAGCACCAGAATTTCCACCCGGTCCAGCGCCAGATCCCGCCGCTCCATGAAATCAATCAAACGCCCGGGGGTTGCAACAACCAGGTCCACAGGGGCCCGATTTACCTTGCTGAGTTGCTTTTGGTAATCGGCCCCACCGATCAGAGTCACCGTTTTAAGCCCGGTAAACCGGCCCAATTCTTCAGCATCTGCGGCGATCTGCATTACCAGTTCGCGTGTCGGAGCGATAATGACGGCCCGCGGTTCACCCAAATAACGCTCGCCCTCTTCCGGGTGACTGAGTAAGTCGTTGAAAATGGTGATGAGAAACGCAGCGGTTTTCCCGGTGCCAGTTTGTGCCTTACCGATGGCGTCATTCCCCGCAAGCGTATGCGGCAGAATCTGACCCTGTATCGGCGAGCAGAATTCAAATCCCAACGCATCGATACCTTGCTCAACAGAGCTATCGAGATTCAGCGTATCGAATTTAATCTTTTCGGGTGGCGCGGATTGAACGGATTCAACTGTGTCGCTCTGCGGGACGGCATTTTCTTGCACAACAATCATAAGCCGGGAAAAATGAGCGCGAAGTCTAGCACACGGAAGCGCGTTAGAATGTGCCACCGTCCTGCTGTGACAACCCCCTGATACTTGGTCATGAATAACAACGCTCCGCCACGGTTCACGTCACAGATGCTCGCTGAGCTTGGCCCGCTCTGGCGCATAGCCTGGCCACTGCTGATCGCTCAAACAGCTCAGATTGGCACAGGGGTGGTCGATACGCTTATGGCCGGCAACTATAGCGATATCGATCTTGCCGCCATCGCGGTGGGCTTCAACATCTGGCTTCCGCTGTATCTCATCATTCTCGGCACGCTGTTCGCCTGCTCAGCGATCGTAGCGCAGGACTATGGCGCCGGGCGCATCGAGCGCGTCAGGAGTTTTCTGCCACAGGGCTTATGGGTGGCGGTGGCACTGAGCGCAGTGATGACGCCGCTGTGCCTAAACAGCGAGGCCTTCATCGGCCTTTTGGGCCTCCCCACAGAGACTGCGATTAAGGCCAGTGCTTATGTGAGTCGCGTCGGGCTAGGCTTCCCCGCACTCGGCATCTTCATGGCCTTGCGTTACCACACCCAGGGGCTGGGTATAACAGCGCCTTTCGCTTTCGCAAGCGTGGTTGGCTTTGTCGCCAATGTGCCGCTGAACTACATGCTAATTTTTGGCGCCTGGGGTGCACCAGAGCTGGGAGCGGAAGGTTGTGGCCTCGCGACCGCCGCATCGATGTGGATCAGCACCCTGATCATATTCTTGTATGTCGTGACCGCGCGCTCGCTGCGACCCTATCTGCCCGACCGTTGGCTCGAGGGCCCAGACTGGAGTCGAATTTCCGAAATTCTGATAGTCGGCTTCCCGGTGGGGCTGACATTTTTTCTAGAGACTGGCGTGTTTTCGGCCATCACCTTGCTGATTGCCACGCTGGGTGATGCAGCAGTCGCCGCACATCAAATCGCGATCAACGTGTGGGATGTTTTTTACATACCGATGATCAGCATCGGGAGTGCCATGGCGACCCGTATGGGCCATGCGATAGGCGCGGGCAATGCGCACGGCGTTCGCATGGCGTTGAGAGTGGGCGCTGCACTGTCAACCCTGATCGGCTTAACGGCTATGTCGGTATTGCTGCTCTTCCCTGACACCATCATTGGTGCCTATACCCAATCTGAGGATATCCGGGACTTGGCCCTCAGATTGTTACGACTGGCGGCTCTTTTCATCATGATCGATGTCGTGCAAATCGTAGGGTCTTTCGTACTCCGCGCCTACAAAGAAACCCGCTTCCCCTTCGTCGTTGTCACCCTATCCTACTGGGGCCTTGCGCTACCGCTGGGCTACCTGCTGGCTATCCATTGGGGCGAGAGCACCCCAGAGGGCACGGTGGACTTTTGGTACACCACGATACTGGGCATTGCAGTGGCAGCCGCATTGATTACCTGGCGCGTCAGACGAATTCTGCAAACGCTGGACTGAACGATCTGTCTTGTCAGTGACGCGCCTGACAGAGAGCACAATCGGGACGGACAGAGAGCGCAATTTGCCTGTGCTCGCCCGTCCAGGCATCCATAACATGGAGGTGGCCAGAAGATATTTCCGAGCCCAGCAGGTATTTGATTGCCAACAGGCTTTGTTGCAGTGCCACCAACCCGACCACGGGCCCGAGGATACCGAGCTCGGCACAACCCCCGCCCTCCGACTGAGGTTCGTCATCCATCAAGCAGTGGTAACAGCCCCACTTGCGACCACCTTCAAATAAAGCCCACTGCCCGGATGTGCGAAGGGCGGCGCCCATAATCCACGGCCGGCCCAGTTGGAAAGAGCTCCGATCAATATCCAGCCGCGCCTGCAACGAATCGGTTGCATCGAGCACAAGATCCACCCCCTCCAGAAGTTGTGATGCCGAATCCTCGCCGAATCGAGTCACCCGGGCGTCCACAGAGATTTCCCGGTTGGACTCCCTCAGTCGTTGCGCGAGAACATCCGCCTTGAACTGTCCCACGTCCTGCTCCGTGAAGGCTATCTGACGCGGCAGATTACTAAGCTCAATGCGGTCGTCATCGACGAGTCGAATCGTTCCTATACCCGCGCCTGCCAGATACTGGGCCGAGGGAGTGCCCAGCCCACCTGCTCCGACAATCAGTACGCGACTCTGTTTCAACCGAGCCTGTCCCTCTAGGTCGACCTGCGGCAGGATCAGTTGTCGCGCATAGCGCTTCAGCTCATTGTCACTTAATCCGGCCATTGCCCACCCGTAATGCGCGCCTGACCAGACCAGTCTTTTCGCGTTTCGATATTCTTAAAACCCCTTTCTCGCAGGCAATGCGCCACCGCATCAGCCTGATCGAAACCGTGCTCAAGCAGCAACCATCCACCCGACTCGAGGCGTTTTGGGGTGTGTTGAACAATGTGCTGGATTGACTCCAAACCGGTTTTTCCACCGACCAAAGCGCTTGCTGGTTCTGCCGGAAGATCGCCCTGCTGAAGATGTGCATCAGTCGCTGCTATATAGGGCGGATTCGCCACCACTAGATCCCAAAAAGCCTCAGGCAGCTGCGAAAACCAGTCACTGTGAAACCATTCCACCTGCAGCCCGAGGGATTGAGCATTGGCGTTTGCACACTCCAACGCGTCGACACTGCAATCGACGGCCGTCAGCTCGGCCGCGGGACGCTCGGATTTGCAGGCTAACGCCACCGCTCCACTGCCCGTTCCCAAGTCCAATACCCGCTGCGCTCCCGCATCAATACGTTCAATCGCCCACTCCACCAGATGCTCCGTCTCCCTGCGCGGAATCAGGACGTGGCGGCTCACCTTCAGACGCAGTGTTCGAAAGTCACGATGCCCAATGAGGTAAGCCAGTGGCTCACCACTACGCCTCGCCTCAGCAAGCTGTCTGAAGGCGTTAAGCGCTGCGTCATCCAAATGCTCGTCGCCGTGAGCGAACAGCCAGGCGCGCTCAACCTCAAGGACGTGGGTAAGCAATATTTCAGTCTCACCTCGATCAATACTGGATCGCTGCAGCAGCTCGCGAACCGTCATTCCTCTGCCATTGCCGCAAGCAAGTCGGCCTGATGCTCTTGCCTGAGTGGCAAAATCAACGGGTCCAGATCACCACTGACTACCTCGTCCAATTTGTAGAGTGTCAGATTGATTCGATGATCAGTGATTCTCCCTTGGGGAAAATTATAGGTTCGGATGCGCTCTGAACGATCGCCCGAACCCACCAGTGAACGGCGCTCGGAAGCCTGTGAGGCTCGCTGGCTCTCTTGCTCCGCCGAGAGCAACTTCGCCTGTAACAGAGACATCGCTCTGGCGCGATTCTTGTGTTGCGAACGTTCGTCCTGACACTCGACAACAATACCCGTCGGCAGATGAGTCAAGCGCACCGCCGAGTCCGTCGTATTGACGTGCTGGCCACCTGCCCCCGAGGAGCGAAAAGTATCGACTCGCAGATCCTCTTTCTTAATGTCGATGTTTTGGACCTCTTCCATCTCAGGCAGAACAGCCACCGTGCACGCCGACGTGTGGATCCGACCCTGAGATTCGGTCTCAGGTACGCGTTGCACACGATGGGCGCCTGACTCAAATTTAAGATGGCTGTATACATCCTGACCGACCACTCTACTGATCAGTTCTTTGTAGCCACCATGCTCCCCTGATCGCTCAGACAAAATCTCCACCGACCAGCCCTTTTGCTCGGCGTAACGGTGGTACATCCTGAAAAGGTCACCTGAAAAAATCGCTGCCTCATCACCCCCCGTGCCCGCTCGGATCTCAAGAAAAACATTACTGCCATCATTGGGGTCGCGTGGCAGAAGCAGCAGCTGAAGCGCCGACTCAATCTGCTCCAGTGCCTCCGTTGCCTCCGTGATCTCTTCAGTGGCGAGGGCTCTGATTTCCGCGTCGGAGTCCTCGAGTAGTTGCTTGGCATCCTCCATCTCACTCTGAAGCTGCTGCCAGCGCTGATACTGCGCCACCACCTCATTTAACTGCGCGAACTCAACCGACAGGTCCCGGAAACGATTCTGACTGTTGATGACCTCAGCGTCGCCCAGCAGTGCTTCCACCTCCTGGTGGCGGTCGGCCAATGCTTCGAGTTTGCTAAGAAGGGATGCTTTCACTGTTAGGGCGCCGAGGCGGTGTTATTGAAGGGTCGTGCCTTCGTCCCGTTCCTCATCGAAGTCCGTCAGTCCCAACATAGCGGCCATCTTCGAGACATCGCGCTTACCACCCTCCTTTGCGAGCTGTCGGAGGCCAGCTGTAGGAGCGTGAATCAGCTTATTGGTGAGATCTCTGGCAAGACGGCCGAGAGCTTCTTCTGGGTCAGCACCTTTTTCCAACATTCTGAGGGCTTTATCTAGCTCTGCCTGCTGCAGAGCCAAGGCGGAGTCTCGATAGGTTTTCACAACGTCGGCTGACTGCCGCTCCAACAAACCCTCTTTGAGTGCCTCGATACCCGAGGCGACAATTTCGTCAGCTTTACTCGCTTCAGATGCGCGCAATCGGAGATTCTCTTCGATGACTTCCCGCATGTCGTCGACGGTATACAGGTAAATATCTGAGATCTCAGCGACCTGAGGTTCTATATCTCTCGGCACCGCCAAATCAATCATCAGCATTGGCCGCCAACGACGTGCCTTCACCGCGTCTTCTGCCGCACCCTTACCCAGAATCGGGAGCTGGCTACCCGTCGAACTGATCACAATGTCAGCATCTGGCAAACGGTCCGTCACGTCCGCTAGCAATATCGCTTCAGCGTCAAACTGGGCTGCTAACTGCTCGGCACGCTCGAGGGTTCGGTTGGCAATCATCAGCTTACCCAAACCAGCATCCCGCAAATGCCTTGCAACCAGCTCGATGGTCTCTCCTGCACCCAACAGGAGCGCCGTACTGCGCTCCATATCGCTGAATATCTGGCGCGCCAGGTCCACCGCCGCATAAGCGACGGAGACCGGGTTCTCTCCAATCGCTGTGTCGGTTCGGACTTTCTTGGCGATGCGAAACGCCTCGGGGAAAATGAGATTCAGATGAAAACCAACAGCACCCGCCTCTTGCGCCACCGCAAAAGCAGATTTCATTTGGCCAAATATCTGGGGCTCGCCCAGCACCATAGAATTCAATCCGGCAGCCACCCTCACTAAATGAGAAGCCGCTGCAACACCGTGGTTACGATAGATAGAGGGCAATAATTGATTGACGTCCAATCCGTGGTGACCGGCGAGCCATTGCGACAGCTGGTCGCTGGCACTAACACCATCAGCGCCGTCGGGCAGCACTCCATAGAGCTCCGTGCGATTGCAGGTGGACAAAATGACCGATTCGCTAATTTGCGTATCGCGTATTAGAGCACCCAGCGACTCGTGCACTTTTTCCGGAGCAAATGCTATCTGCTCGCGCAGCTCTACCGAGGCCGAGTCATGGTTTACACCAACTACCACCAGCTTATGCAACATGGCTTCGGTCAACGCCCTCGCCATTCATCCCAAGTTGCTATTATACCACCTACACACCACGAACTCGTCGCAGAGGCACAGGGCCTTTGTGGCACTATATGCACACATGATTACCCACCGCGCAACAACATTCGTTCTTGTTCTCCTTCTCGCAGGGTGCGCCACCGCTCCGCCTGCGCCAGAGACGGCGGATGTCACCTTGGCCCCGGCTGCCGTCGGGGCACCAGCAGACATTCCAGAGACACCGATCCCCAGCGAGAGCCTGTTACCGCTATTACAAGCGGAATTCGCCTTGCGTCAACGAGATTTTGACCAGGGGCTTGTCTTGCTGTCCGAACAGGCCGCATTGCTCCCAGACCCCGCGTTGACCCGCCGCGCGCTGCGCTTGGCCGAGTTCGTCAACGACTCCGAAAAAGCGACCGCCATGGCAGTCCGGCTAGTGGCATTAGATCCCAACGATGGAGCCGCTGCTGCGGCCGCTTCGGGCTGGCTTTCCAGAACCGGCCAGCCTGCAGAAGCCCTAAGATACGCGGGTCTGGCGCTTGAACTCGGTCACTCTGTCAACATTGCCAGCAGCCTCGGTACCTATGAGTCATTGGATAGCGAGGGTCGAACCGAAATCGGAGAAGCGATAAGCGACCTTGCCACACGGTGGCCAGACGACGATCAGGTGGCGATCGCCGCGAGCCTGCTTGCACGACTGGAGGGAGAGTTGAGTCTCGCCGAGTCTTTGATCCGCCCGGTGCTCCAGCGTTCTCCTGACGATACACGGGCAATCATGTTGTGGACACAGCTGATGCTCGATCAATCCTCCGAATCTCCCTTTGAGTTACTCGCAGAAACGGTTTCAACGTACCCTGAGAATCAAGAACTTCGGCGGCAGTACGCCAGACTGCTGGGCGCTGAGGGCGACTATGCCGGGGCGCGGGCACAATTTGCCATTTTGCTCGAGCGCGAACCCGATAATCCTGAACTCCTATCGACAGCCGCTCTTCTGGATTTTGAGTTGGAGTACTTCGATGAGGCTTTGGCAAAATTCCAGAGATTGATCACCCTGCAGGAGCGGCTTGATGAAGCGCATTATTACGTCGGTCGAATCGAAATGGGACGGGATCGCTATGCAGAGGCGATCGAGGCGTTCGCCGCGGTGGGCCCCTCGCGCGAATTCCGTGACGCCAAAGCGCAAGCGGCTCAATTATTGAGCGATACGGCTTTCGCAAGTGACATCAAAACTTTTTTTGAGAATCAGCGTCGCATGTACCCCAGCGCGGCGGAACAACTCTTTCTGTTGGAAGCGGACTCGTTGCGAGACTGGGAGGGTGAAGCCCTTAAAGCCTATGATCGAGGTCTTACAGCGTTCCCGCAATCATTCTCTCTGTTGTATGGCCGCGCAATGGTGCACGAGTCTTACGGTAAGTTAGGCGCGATGGAGAACGACCTGCGCAGCATCCTTGCCCAAGATCCCAATCATGCAGCCACGCTGAACGCGTTGGGATACACGCTGACTAACCATACCCAGCGTTATGAAGAAGCCGCCGATCTCATAGAGAGAGCACTCGCTCTGTCCCCCGGTGATCCCGCCATTCTCGATAGTCTGGGTTGGGTGTACTACAAGCTGGGCCAATACAGCGCATCCGAGGCACTTCTGCGACGGGCGCACAATGCTTTTCCCGATCCTGAAGTGGCCGCGCACCTCGGAGAGGTGCTGTGGATGCAAGGCAGGCAGATTGAAGCGCGGGACGTATGGCGCGCCGGGCTCAGCAAAGTGCCTGACCACCCTATTATCCTCGAAGCGGCAGACCGGCTGGGCGCTGAGCTGCCGTGATCCCTATCTTGCGGCGCGCTGGTCACCAGCTTGGGCTGCTGCTCCCCAGCTCTCTCCTTCTGAGCCTATTACTGCTTGCGGGCTGTGCCGCAGTTCATCAGCAAACTAGCGTTATCGAATCAACGATGCCTCGGGTACCCACAGATCTCGAGTTGTGGGATGCCTCAGGCAAGGCGTCCTTTACCTATCTGAAAGAGGTAGACACCGCCCGCTTTCACTGGCGTCGGCAGGGATCTGAGCAAGATCTGATTACCTTATCTGGCCCGTTTTCACTGAACAGTCAGACCATCGAGCGCCGGGATGACGAGCTCTTATGGCGCGACGGAGAACAGGTTCGGCCCCTGTCTGACTTGGCCCCCGACTCAGCCGCCCTCGCCGCTTTGACCGCCATCCCACCTGAATCGCTAGGGCGCTGGTTACTGGGTGCCCAACCTGACTCATCAGTTTGGGAGGTCGACGTGACCGAATGGCAGGCAGCCCCTCCCTGGCAAGCGCCCTCTCGGGTTACAATTCGCGGCACCGGCATGGAAATTAAGGTCATTATCTCGCAATGGGAATTCAGTCCGGCACCGTAACAGCGATTGAGGCCTGCTCCCCCGCGAAACTCAATTTATTTCTTCACGTTACCGGTCGTCGCCCCGACGGTTATCACTTGCTCCAGACAGTCTTTCAGTTACTCAACTGGGGCGACGATATGCGTTTCGAGAATCGTCCAGAGCCGGGGGTCACTCTGTCAGGTGATACGGACGATATTGCGCCCGAGCAGAATCTGATTCTTCGAGCAGCTCAATCGCTCGGGCAATCCGGTCGCGGCGCTCACATCCATATCCGCAAGCGTATTCCACGAGGCGGCGGTTTGGGTGGCGGCAGTTCCAATGCGGCCACCACATTGCTGGCGCTCAATCGATTGTGGGGGCTGGCGCTGGAGCAGGATGTTTTGCAGCAGCTGGCAGCACCTCTGGGGGCAGACGTGCCGGTGTTCGTTATGGGTCAAAGTGCCTGGGCCGAGGGGGTTGGAGAAGTGCTTTCCGCCCTCTCCTTACCCAAGCGTTGGTATATCGTCGCCCAGCCGGGCTGCAGAGTCAGTACTGCCGAAATCTTCGCTGATCCCGCGTTGACACGCCACACCTCGCCCATTACAGTGCAGGCCTTTTTTTCAGGGGCTGGTCACAACGATCTGCAGGACGTTGTATTGCCACGCTACCCTGAGGTGCAGCAAGCGTGGGAATGGCTCTATCAGCACTCCTCGACGGCGAGAATGACGGGCAGTGGTGCCTGTGTTTTTGCCGCGCTAGAGACAGAGGAATCAGCGCGCCGAATTGCGGCCAAGGCCCCGAATGGGCTGACCGTCGTCGTGGCCGAGGGCGTGGACCGACTCCCCGAGATGCGGGCAGTTGAGTAAAGGGTTTGTTGGGGCGTCGCCAAGTGGCAAGGCAGCGGGTTTTGATCCCGCCATTCGGAGGTTCGAATCCTCCCGCCCCAGCCATCTTTCATAGGATGAGGTAAAAGAATGTCATCGAAAATGATGGTGTTTACAGGCAACGCCAACCCCGCGCTGGCTCGCAAGGTTGCGGACCGGCTTTACCTTTCTATGGGCCATGCGGACGTCAGCAAGTTCTCCGATGGTGAGATCACCGTTGAGCTGAACGAGAACGTTCGGGGCAAAGACGTGTTTGTGCTGCAAAGCACCTGTCACCCAACCAATGACAATATCATCGAGCTGCTGCTCATGATCGATGCCCTGCGCCGCGCTTCGGCAGGCCGCATCACGGCTGTGGTGCCCTACTTTGGCTATGCGCGTCAGGACCGACGGGTCCGCTCGGCCCGCGTGCCGATTTCCGCCAAAGTGGTCGGCGATACCATGGTGGGTGTGGGCGTAGATCGCGTGCTTACCGTCGACCTGCACGCCGAGCAAATTCAGGGCTTTTTTACCGTTCCGGTTGATAACGTATATGCGTCCCCGATTCTAAACGCCGATATTGTGCGCTGCGATTACGAGAACCTTATCGTCGTGTCCCCTGATATCGGCGGCGTGGTGAGGGCCCGCGCAATCGCGAAACAATTGGACGATGCCGACCTGGCCATCATCGACAAGCGCCGTCCGCGTGCCAACGAAGCCGAAGTCATGAACCTGATTGGAGATGTAGAGGGCCGCACCGCCATTCTGGTTGACGACATGGTGGATACTGCAGGCACTTTGTGCACCGCGGCCAATGCGCTCAAGGAACGCGGGGCATTGCAGGTGGTGTCTTATTGCACGCATGCCGTTTTATCGGGCAAGGCCCTAGAAAACATCAAGAATTCGCAGCTCGATGAGTTAGTGGTCACGGACACCATTCCATTGTCGAGTGAGGCGCTGGCGATCGGTAAGATTCGGCAGCTGACGATTGCTGACTTACTAGCCGAATCCATTCGCCGAGTCAGCAACGAAGAATCTATTAGCGCACTGTTTGATCTGTCTTAAGCAGTGTTTTACCCATCCACCACCGCGTCGGTCGCAGGCAGAGTGGTGCTAAAAAAGGAGCCAGACCATGTCTGACTTTGTTGTTATTGCAGAGGCGCGAGCCGATCAGGGGAAAGGTGCGAGCCGCCGCCTGCGTCGACTCGAGGGTAAACTACCCGCCGTCATTTATGGGGCGAATAAACCCGCCCAGAGCCTTACGCTGGTCCGCAAAGATTTCGAGCACATGCTGGAAAACGAAGCCTGCTTCAGTTCCATTCTAGAAGTGCAGGTCGGTGGCGAATCTGAAAACGCCATCATCAAGGACATCCAGCGTCATCCCGCAAAAGGCTTTCCCATGCACGCCGACTTCCTTCGTATCCGAATGGATCAGGCGATCAAGGTGAATGTGCCTTTGCACTTCGTTAACGAAGAGGAATGCGCTGGGGTCAAGCTCGAAGGCGGCATGATTCAGAAGCAGGCCACGGATATCGAAGTTCAGTGTCTGCCCAAGGATCTCCCGGAATATCTCGAAGTCGATATGCTCGAGGTCGAAATGGGCCAGATCGTCCACTTGTCCGATATCACGCTCCCTGAAGGCGTCATCTCTACCGCGCTGGAACAGGGCGAAGAGTACGATCTGACGATTGCATCGGTTGTTGCGCCGAGAGCCGTGAAAGAAGAAGAGGCCGAAGACGCCGAGGCAGATGGCGAAACCGACGGTGAAGCCGAAGGTGATGGCGATGCAGGTGATAGCGCCGAGGCGGCATCATCTGATGACGCCGGAGACGGCAGCGAGGACTGATTAGACCTTGTCTGCCATCCGACTCATCGTCGGGCTTGGCAATCCCGGCACGCAATACGAAGGCACTCGGCATAATGCCGGTGCCTTTTTTGTGCGCCGTCTTGCCACGCAATTCGGGTTAACGCTGACCGCTGACCGCAATGCACTGGGCGAGTCGGCACGCGGCACTATTGCCGGTCACGACCTGCGGCTGCTGATTCCAGAGACCTTCATGAATGAAAGTGGTCGATCGGTCGCAGCCATGGCGCGCTACTACCGTATTGAACCCGATTCGATTCTCATCGCCCACGACGAGCTCGATATCCCTCCGGGCGAATCCCGATTCAAGTACGACGGCGGGCACGGTGGGCATAACGGCCTCAGGGATATCATCCCAGCGCTGAGTGGGCACCGCGACTTTTGGCGATTACGCATTGGCATCGGTCACCCTGGCTCAGCCAAAAAGGTGTCTGGCTGGGTACTGAGCAAGGCTTCAGCGGCTGACCAAATCGCCATCCAAGCCAGTACCGAAGCTGCTATGGGAGCGCTGCCACTGCTCCTTGACGGTGAGGATGTAAAAGCCATGACGTCGCTGCACAGCGAGAGCTATGCGGCCACGCCGTCTCAAGAGGATTAATTAGCATGGGTATTCAATGTGGCATCGTCGGTTTACCGAATGTCGGTAAATCCACCTTGTTCAACGCGCTCACACAAGCGGGCATCGATGCGGAGAATTTCCCGTTCTGTACCATCGAGCCTAACACCGGTGTTGTGCCAGTCCCGGATCCGCGACAAGGACAGATTGCCGCTTTGGTGAATCCAGAGCGGAACATTCCTGCGACGATGGAGTTTGTCGACATTGCAGGCTTGGTTGCGGGCGCGTCAAAAGGCGAGGGTCTGGGCAATCAGTTTCTGGCGAATATTCGTGAAACCGACGCCATCGCCCATGTTGTTCGCTGCTTCGAAGATCCCAATGTGATTCACGTCGCGAACAAAATTGATCCTTTGGCGGATATTGAAACGATCAATACCGAGCTTGCGCTTGCGGATCTTGAGTCCTGCGAGAAACAGCTCTCTAAAGTGGTTCGTACGGCAAAGAGCGGTGACAAGGAAGCGATTGCGCTCAAGGCGCTCCTCGAGGAAAAGTTGCTGCCACAGTTAAATGAAGCCCAGCCGGTTCGCGCACTGACCCTTGATGACAATGACTGGGCGCGTGTCAAAACCCTCCACCTGTTAACCACCAAACCGACGATGTATATCGCCAATGTCGCTGAAGATGGCTTCGAGAATAACCCTCATCTAGAGGCAGTGCGGGCGCATGCAGCCGCCGAGAAAGCGGGGGTGGTGGTGATCTGCAACAAACTCGAATCCGAAATTATCGAGCTGGCCGAGGAAGAGAAAATCGACTTCCTCGCTGAAATGGGCATGGAAGAGCCGGGTCTCAACCGCGTCATCCGCGCGGGCTATGAGTTACTCAAACTCCAGACTTACTTCACGGCGGGGCCCAGTGAGGTCCGCGCTTGGACGATCCGCGTCGGCTCCACAGCGCCCGAGGCGGCGGCGGTTATTCATACCGATTTTCAGAAGGGCTTCATTCGCGCCGAAGTGATTGGATTTGAAGACTACGTAACGCATCGCGGCGAGCAAGGCGCTAAAGACGCGGGCCGCTGGCGATTGGAAGGCAAGGAATACGTGGTCGCGGACGGCGATGTCATTCACTTCCGCTTCAACGTCTAAGCGCTACCCGGTTGAGAGCGCTCGACTGATGGCGGCCCGCGTCTCCTCAGGCTGGATGACTGCGTCAATTTCCAGATAGCTGGCGGCCTCTACGGCGCGACCCTTGTCGTACATCTCTGCAAGTAACTTATCGAACAGGGCCTGTCGTGCCCCCTCGTCTGGCGCCTCGGCGAGCTCCTGACGAAAGCCAAGATGAACCGCCCCCTCTAAGCCCATGGCACCGAATTCTCCCTGCGGCCAACTCACCGCATAACGAGGCACCTCGAAGGAGCCCCCAGTCATAGCCATAGCCCCCAGCCCGTAAGCACGACGCAAAAAGACGGCCACAATAGGCTGAGTCAGCGTGGCGCCGGCGATAAACAGATCTGACATCAACCGTGGAGCACCCTCAGCCTCGCTATCGGGCCCCACCATGAACCCGGGCGTGTCGATCAGTGAAACGACGGGCAGGCGCCACCTTTCAGCAAGCTGATACAGTGCGGCTGCCTTGCTCGCAGACTCGCCATCGATTGCCCCACCGAGATGACGACAGTCACTCGCAAGCACCGCGACGGCATGCCCCTCCACTCGCGCAAGACCCGTGACAATCGCTCGCCCCATATCCCGACGCGTCTCGATGAAAGACTCCTGATCAAAGAGGTGCCGTATGATCTTACGCACGTCGAAGGCATAACGCCGATTAGTGGGCATCAGGGCCGCCAATTCTGACTGATCGGCTGCTTCCCACTCTGGCAAAGGGCCTTGCACACTGGCGAGGACTCGTTTGGCCAGCAAAGTTGCCTCGGCCTCATCAGCCGCGACAATATCGACAACCCCATTCTTACGATGCACAGCAACGGGACCAATGTCCTGCGGTTTCCAGGCCCCGAGGCCTCCACCCTCAATCATCGCCGGACCCGCCATACCGATGCAGCTCGCCTCGGTCGCGATGCGAAGATCAGCCGCACCAA
>JBELDB010000002.1:0-10220 GCA_042094525.1 Congregibacter sp.
TTTTTTCTTAGCAGCGGGTTTTTTCTTTGTTGCTTTCTTCGCAGCGGCCATGAGTCCCTCCTAGTGTGCCCAGCCTCAAGTCAAACGCTATCAAGCTTTATATTTGATGACAAGCAATTACTACCTATCCCAACACCGTCATTATGTGGGTCGTAATCGCATCCACGGCACCCACTCCATCCAACTGATGGTACTGCACTCCATTCAAGTCACGATAGAAATCAACAAGTGGACGCGTTTGGTCGTGATACACCGCCAGCCTGTTTCGGATCGTACCTTCTTGATCATCATCTCGTTGTATCAATGCCTCGCCCGTGTCGTCGTCGATCCCAGCTTGCTGTGGCGGGTTGTAATCCACGTGGTAAACCCGGCCAGATCCAGGATGAACTCTCCTGCCACTAAGTCGCTTGATGATTTCGTCATCTGAAACAGTGATCTCCAATACGTGGTCGATCGCAATTCCCTCGTCCACCATAGCCTGAGCTTGCGGAATGGTTCGAGGAAAGCCATCGAATAAACAGCCATCCCTGCAATCCGGCTCTGCTAGCCGTTCTTTCACCAGCCCAACGATAATATCGTCTGATACCAATCCACCGGAGTCCATGATGGCTTTGGCTTGCTGCCCTAGCGGGCTACCCGCGGCAACAGCCGCCCTCAGCATGTCACCCGTCGAAATTTGTGGGATCGCAAAGTGCTCGCAAATGAACTGAGCTTGGGTGCCCTTTCCCGCGCCAGGGGGACCAAGGAGGATGATGCGCATAATCTGGATCTCTTATTAAAGGCTTATCAGGTATTGGCGATAAACCCCGTCTACGCTACACAGGCATCGTACGCGCCGCAAGCTGAAGCCGCACCGCTAGAATTACTCCCCCGGGGGCACATTAGAAGCCAACTGCTGCTTGGCAGTCTGCCAGCGCTGCTCCAGCAGACCGGGGTCTTCATCACGGAGCCGACTCCCATCCGCCTCCGAGGCGATCTCCATCAATTGAAACCGACTCTCAAACCGCGAGTTGGCTTTTCGCACCGCTGCCTCGGCGTCTACGTTGAGATGCCTTGCCAAGTTCACTACTGTAAGAAATACATCGCCAACTTCGTCCTCGATCGCGACCGCATCGCCCTGCTCAACCGCCTCTTCCAACTCGGCTATTTCTTCCTCGACCTTAGCAAAAACTCCAGCAAGATCTGGCCAATCAAATCCCACAGCGGCAGCCCGTTTTTGCAACTTTTGGGCGCGGCTCAGAGACGGCAGGGCCAGAGGCACATCGTCGAGGATGCCATTTTGATTCTTAAGCGACCGCTCTTGCTCTTTAATGGCCTCCCAGCGCTCCTTGACCTCCGTCTCGGTTACCGGGACCTCACCCTGCGCATCGAACACATGTGGGTGTCGACGCACCAACTTCGCGGAAATGGCGCTCGCCACATCAGCAAAGTCAAACAGGGATTTCTCGCTAGCGATTTGTGCATAAAAGACCACCTGAAAAAGCACATCACCCAACTCATCACAAATCTGTGCCGGGTCTTTAGCCGCAATAGCGGCAGCCAACTCGTATGTTTCCTCAATGGTGAACGGCACGATCGAGTCAAAATCCTGCCGGAGATCCCAAGGGCACCCAGTCACGGGATCTCGAAGAGCTCGCATGATCTCAAGCAGACCTTCGACAGCACTTCCAGACGAAATGGATTCTTTGCTCATCTCTACCTCTGCTCTATTGGTTAGGCTGAATGCGCGCGTCAATCAAGCAGCTTCGCGCGCTACAGTGAGCGCCGAATCTGTGAATCCGGCGTCATGAAAAAACGCCGGTAGAAAGGTAGCGATCACCACGATCACAAATGATGGCCACGATAGTCGCCTTTTCCACCTCTACGCTGAGCCTCAACGCCGCCGCTATTGCTCCGCCTGACGAAACACCCGCAAAAAGCCCTTCTTCTCTGGCCAAGCGCCTCATCATCTCCTCTGACTCGGCTTGGCTGATATCCATCACCCGGTCAACCCGTTCGGCTTGGTAGATATCAGGCAAGTACGCAGCCGGCCAGCGGCGGATCCCGGGAATTTGCGATCCATCGGTGGGCTGCAGGCCGACAATTTGGATGTCGGGGTTTTGCTGTTTAAGAAAACGAGAGACCCCCATGATCGTACCCGTGGTACCCATTGAGGAGACAAAGTGCGTCACCCTGCCGCCTGTTTGCTCCCATATTTCTGAACCCGTCGTCGCATAATGCCCGCCCGGGTTATCCGGGTTCGCGAACTGATTCAACACCAAGCCTTCGCCTTGAGCTTGCAGCCGCAACGCTAGATCACGAGCACCCTCCATGCCCTGCTCTGGCGTGACTTCAATCAACTCAGCTCCGTACGCGCGCATAGCCCCTTTACGCTCTTCGCTTTGGTTGCTCGGCATAATAAGCTTCAGCGCGTAGCCCTTAACCGCCGCTGCCATCGCCAGAGCAATTCCGGTGTTGCCACTGGTCGCCTCAATAAGCGTGGCCCCAGGCGATATGGCACCGCGATTTTCCGCCTCACGAATCATGTTCATGGCAGGCCGGTCTTTCACGGAACCCGCTGGATTATTACCCTCGAGCTTTCCGAGAATGGTATTAGTGGTCTCACCGGGTATGCGCTGCAAGCGCACTAAGGGCGTACCGCCCACCGTGTCCTCTATCGTGGGATAAACCCCCTCAACTGGCATCACGCACATCTCCATCGAACGAAGATGGAACATGCCCTGACCGGGCAGTATAAAAAAGGAATCTCGATACACCACATCATGTGTCTATCACAGTCCGCGATTTCATTTGTTTGAAATACTCCCGAGTATGCAGCACGCGCCCCCCCGTGAGTTGCGATACTGAGGCACGAGTAATGCGCTTTAGTGAGGCCAACTCCTGATTAGTCAATTCAGTCTCAGACTCCCACCAACTTTTGAGGTTCATCACCTGAGCGCCTGCCAACAACACCTCACCGGGCACCTGCTTAGCCTGAGCATCGGCAACACAAAACCCTCGATCAGTCTCAAATAAATAACTGTGATCGGGCTTTATGGGTTTACCACAGGCACTGAACTGCCAGTCTATGCGGTAGCCTAACTCAGCTAGCAATTCGAGCTCAAAGCGTCGCAGGGACTCCTCGGCGGCAACGGCCCGCAGGGACTCTATGGCCCGCCCATAGGACATAAATAGTGACGGAAGAACATCAAATCTTGGCAGCGTTCTGACCAGCAGTTCATTTAAATACAGCCCGCTCATCAGTAGTTCTCCGCTTAGGGAGTATCCGACCGTGGGGGCCTCCGCCATTCGGAGTGTCTTGAGATCTCCGCGGCCGGCTAAAGTAATGAGTAAAGGGCAAAAAGGCTGAAGCAACGCCGCTAGGCTTCCGCCTCTCTTGCGCCGATGAGCGCCCCTTACAATCGCGCCACAGCGCCCCATATCCAGAGTGAAAAATTCGACTAGGAGGCCGTTATCGCCGTAATTTTTGCGCGACAGCACCCAGGCTGGCTGAGTCGTCATCACCGATCACCCTGAGGATCCAAGCCTAGAGTCTTTAGCGCTCTGAGATCATCTGACCAGCCCGACTTGACCTTGACCCACAGCTTTAGCATGACTTTTGTGTCGAATACTTTCTGCATGTCTTTACGCGCCGCCGTTCCTATCGATTTTAATCGCTCTCCCGACTCGCCCACCAGAATCTTCTTTTGCCCATTACGCTCAACTAGTATCAGCGCGTGGATGTGGAGTATTCCTCGGTCGTCCTCCTTGAACGATTCGATCTCCACCGCCGTAGCGTAAGGCAGCTCATCACCCAATTGTCGAACGATCTTCTCTCGAACCAGTTCTGCGGCCAGAAATCGCTGACTCCGATCTGTTATCTGATCTTCAGGAAAAAGATGCGGGCCCGCGGGGGCCAGATTAATAAGATGTGCGGTCAACTCATCCAATCCCCTCGCCCGGAGGGCTGAAATAGGAAAGACACCATCAAAGACACACTTTTCTGACAACTGCTGAGCAAAGGGCAATAAAGCGTCCTGTGAGTCCAAGAGGTCAATTTTGTTCATCACTAAGAGAACCGGCTGCTTTTGCCGACTCACCAAGTCCAGCGCAAAATCATCCTCATCTGTCCATTTGCCGCGGTCGCACAAGAAAAGGGTCGCGTCGACACCGCTCAGTGCAGCAGCGGCCGCCTGATTCATTGCATGATTAATCGCCTTGGATTGCCCCAAGTGCATGCCGGGTGTATCCACATATATCAGCTGCGTTTCGCCCTCAGTTCGCACACCTAGCACTTGATGTCGCGTGGTTTGGGGCTTTCGAGAGGTAATGCTGATCTTTTGACCCAGCAAGTGGTTGAGCAATGTGGACTTTCCGACATTGGGCCGGCCCACTATGGCAATCATGGCGCACCGCGGCTCAGTCACAACCGTCACCCAGTACCTTAGTCAGCATGGCAGTAGCGGCCGACTGCTCTGCCCGTCTTCGACTTGAACCAGCTGCCTCAGTCACAGCCCGGGGGCTCGATAACTGGCAACTCACCCGGAAATTCTGTGCATGATCACTGCCTGTCACCTCAAGCACTTTGTAATGCGGTAACGCCTCACCTCGTGCCTGGCACCACTCCTGTAGGCGGGTTTTGGCGTCAACCAGGTTATCAGGTGTGGCGCGCTCGACAGCAGAAGCAAACCAATCGCTCACGACACGGGTTGCTTCATGCAAAGTGGCATCGAGCATCACCGCCCCCGCCAGCGCCTCAAGAGTATCGGCAAGAATCGAGTCCCGATTGCGACCGCCGCTTTTGCGCTCACTTTCGCCAAGAATGAGACAACTGGATAAATCGAAGTCCCTGGCAAGGCCCGCGAGTGCTTGACCACTGACCACTGACGCTCTAAGCCGGCTGAGCACGCCTTCGTCGGCGTCGGGAAACCGGTCGTAAAAAGCGGCCGCAACGACCATCCCAACGAGCGCATCACCGAGAAACTCCAGTCTTTCATTATGCTGCGGATGGGCGCTTCGGTGGGTTAGCGCTCTCTCGAGAAGACCGGGGTTAGAAAACTGATAGCCCAGCTTTCTCTGCAATGCATCCAGCGCCGGCTTGCTAGGGATACTCAAGTACGGCCCGTTGGCGCAGTCTCCACCACCAGATCCTCAAATTTCATCACACCGTCGAGAATCCAGAACAGCGGGAATCGCTTTTCATAATTAGCATCAATCACAATGACACCGCGTTCTCGATAGATGTCTATATCGCCAAGCGTTGTGTCAGTCACTTGATTGGTGTTGAGAAGCTTTGCAAGGCGCGATTTAAGGTCGGTGAGCGTCTCGCTGCGGGGATCATGCTCTTGCGCGGCTCTGGTGATCAAATCCTTAACCGTCAGATACTCTAGGTAGCTGGGAGCCACTCGCAGCGTCACGACCAAAATAGCGCCTAGTAGCAGCAAGTTGATCGACAGCGCCCAGATGTTGAAACCCCTCATGCCTTGAGGCCTGCGAGATCGGCGAGTAAAAACCTGTTCTTTCTTCACGACCTACCCTCCTGGCTGGTCAATCTATGGCTCCGGCTCGCCCGAAGGATGGCACACTGAGAAAGTCCTCCCAATGCATCCAGATAGCGACCGCTTTCCCCACGATATCGCGCTCTGGGACCTGACCCCAAACGCGACTATCACTGCTATTGTCACGGTTGTCGCCCATCATAAAGTAATGCCCGGGCTGAACGACGACCGAGAAATTTCTTGGGCCCCTGCGGCTGTCAATCTGCATGAGGTGGCCATCTGTCTCTGGCAACGACTCTCGCCCCATTTTCACTGTATGTCGACCACTGGGAAATTCTGCAAGCCACTCCTGAGGCACTGGCGCCCCATTAACGGTTAACTGCTTGTTTCGATACGCCACCCGATCACCCGGGGTGCCAATGACACGCTTGATGTAATAGGTGTCATTCTGATGGGGAGGAAAAAACACCATCACGTCGCCACGCTCAGGGGCGCCAACATCCAAAATCTTTGTGCGGGTCACCGGCAATCGAAGCCCATACGCGAACTTGTTAACCAATATGTAGTCACCGACCTCTAACGTCGGCACCATTGAGGAAGACGGTATCTGAAAGGGCTCGTAGAGAAAGGAACGCAAAACGAGGACCACCGCCAAAATGGGAAAAAACGAGCGGGCATACTCCACCACAACCGGCTCACCCGCCTCTTTATGACAGGCCTCGGCAAAAGACTGGGCGGCTTTCGAGCCAACCTCATCGTAACCGGGAAACTGCTCCGCCAGTTCGCGTCTACGAGCTGCCCTGCCACGCGCAAGCAACAATCGGTCAAGGAGCCAAACAGCTCCGCTACCCAACACAATGATGACCAGAATGAGCGGAAAATCGATATTCATAAACTGTATTTAGCTTGTAAAACCACTTTTAAGATGCGCGTCAGCGCCTTTAACAAGGGGCTTGATGATACACGGGGTTGGCAATCCTGCCGCTAACCGTCTACCTGCAATACCGCCAAAAATGCTGACTGCGGTATCTCAACGTTGCCCACCTGTTTCATGCGTCTCTTGCCCGCTTTTTGCTTTTCAAGCAGCTTTTTCTTCCGGGTGACGTCTCCACCGTAGCATTTTGCTGTCACGTTTTTGCGCAATGCCTTGACGGTCTGTCTTGCAACAATCTTTCCGCCAACGGCGGCCTGAATAGCCACATCAAACATCTGCCGGGGAATCAGCTCCTTCATTTTTTCGGTCAGCACGCGGCCTCGGGATTGAACGTGATCTCGGTGAACGATAATTGCTAGCGCATCAACCCGATCGCCGTTAATCAAAACATCCAAGCGCGACAGTGGCGCAGCTTCAAATCGCTCAAACCCATAATCGAGGGAAGCGTAACCGCGGCTGACCGATTTCAGTCGATCGAAGAAATCGAGAACCACCTCAGCCATGGGGATATCGTAAATAACCTGCACTTGCTGACCCAGAAACTGAAGATCAACTTGTGAACCGCGTTTCTCAACACAAAGCGTGATGGCTGCCCCAAGATACTCCTGCGGCGTCAAAATCGTGCAGCGGGCAATCGGCTCGCGCATAATCTCGATATCGCCCACATCGGGTAATTTCGAGGGATTATCGACGTAAACGGTTTCCTGACTCTTTTTGACGATCTCATAAATCACGGTGGGTGCCGTTGTAATGAGATCGAGGTTGTATTCCCTCTCAAGTCGCTCCTGAATAATCTCCATATGGAGCATGCCAAGAAAGCCGCAACGGAATCCGAAGCCCAAAGCATCGGATGTCTCGGGCTCGTAAAACAAGGAGGCGTCATTGAGTGTTAGCTTACCCAGCGCGTCCCTGAAATCTTCATAGTCGTCAGCGTTAACCGTGAAGATGCCGGCGTATACCTGTGGCTTGACGCTTTGGAATCCGGGCAAAGCAGCCGTCTCCTGATGAGAAGCCGAGATCAGCGTGTCTCCAACCGGGGCACCTTTTATGTCCTTGATTCCCGCCACGACAAACCCCACCTCACCCGCCATCAGGCGACCTGTCTCTGTCCTCCGCGGTGTAAAGACGCCAATCATGTCAGCCTGATGCTGCTTTCCTGTGGAACGCACAACAAATTTGTCGCGCTTACTGAGCTGGCCCTGCTTTACTCTCACCAAAGAGACCACACCCAGATAATTATCAAACCATGAGTCGATAATAAGGGCCTGAAGCGGCGTTTCACGATCGCCCTCTGGTGCGGGCACATTTTCAACCAGGTACTCGAGCACGTCCTCGATACCGAGACCAGTCTTGGCACTGACCGGCACCGCCCTGGTTGCGTCTATGCCAATAATTTCCTCAATCTCCTGCTGCACGCGCTCAGGATCAGCCTGGGGCAGGTCCATTTTATTTAGTACTGGCAAGACCTCCAGCCCCTGCTCTATCGCCGTATAGCAATTCGCGACCGACTGAGCTTCCACACCCTGACCAGCGTCCACCACCAGAAGCGCCCCTTCGCAAGCAGCCAGAGAGCGAGAGACCTCATAGGAAAAATCGACATGCCCGGGGGTGTCGATGAAATTTAACTGATACTGCTGCCCGTCCCGAGCCTCGTAGTCCAAGGTCACGCTCTGGGCCTTGATGGTAATACCCCGCTCCCGCTCTAGATCCATGGAGTCCAGAACCTGCTCGGCCATTTCCCTTTCCGTCAACCCGCCACAATGCTGAATGAACCGATCGGCAAGCGTCGACTTGCCGTGATCGATGTGAGCAATGATGGAAAAGTTCCGTATATGACTGAGCTCAGCCACGTCCGATCGCCTCGAAGTTAGCCCGCGTGAAATGCGAGAAAGTAAATGCCAGAACTGTTTATTTTAGCATGCTGGAGCAGGCACCATCAGTCTGTTTCTGGCACTCGAATGCCAATAAATAACGGACTCCTGCCGCGAATTAAGCGCGCCGGCACAGACTTGCCTGCCTCGAGCTCGGCGGCCGCGTCATCGAGATCTGCTGTCCGGCTAATGGGGCGGCTGCCCAAACGGGTCAGAATGTCACCCACCAAGACACCCGCTTCGTCGGCGGGCGAATCGGGAGCCACCTCCAATACAGCGACTCCACCAGAAATACCCAGGCCTGAAAGCACCTCTGGCTCAGCATCGCCAAATCGCATACCCAACAACGACACGCTGCCATCTGATGAGACACCCGCATCCACTCGTGCCATTTCATCAGCACCCAATCCCCCAACCTCTACATCGACTGTCTCTTTCTGCCCCTCTCTGACAACTGTCGCTTCCACCACCGTGCCCGGCGCGATCAAGCCAACAACGTGCGGCAGGTCCGCCGAGGTTTCAATCGATTCGCCGTCAAAGGCGATGATGATGTCTCCTGGCTGCAACCCTGCCCGTTCAGCTGGTGAATCTCCGCCAACCTGCGCGATCAAAGCGCCTCGAGGACGGTCCAGCCCAAAGGACTCGGCCAAGTTGCGATCGACATCCTGAATGCTCACACCCAGCCAGCCCCTCTCTACGACGCCGCTCTCTTTAATCTGGGTAACAACGTTGCGGACAACCGAGACCGGTATCGCGAACGACAGCCCGATAGAGCCCCCCGAGCGCGTGAATATCTGGGAGTTAACACCGATAACATCGCCATCGAGGTTGAATAAGGGGCCGCCGGAATTACCCGGGTTAATGGCTACATCAGTCTGGATAAACGGAACGTAGTTGTCTCCGGATTCCGTTGGCAAACTCCGGCCCAGCGCGCTAACGATGCCCGCTGTGACCGAAAAATCGAGGCTGAAGGGTGACCCGATGGCCAATACCCACTGCCCGACTTTAACGTCGTCGTTTGCCGCCAGCTCGAGCGTCGGCAGGCGGGTCGCCTCGATCTTAAGTACCGCAAGGTCTGACCGAGGATCTGTGCCAACCACTTCTGCGTCAAACTCCTGCCGGTCTGGAAGTCGCACAACGACCTGCCGTGCATTCTCCACCACATGGTTATTGGTCACGATGTAACCGTCTCCGGACAAAATGAAGCCAGAACCCATGCCGGCGCGCTCTCTGGGCACCGGCGGTCCACCTCTGAAATCAAAGAACCGGCGCAGCGCCTCAGGAATTTCCTCAAGCTGCTCGCTATAGCGCGCATTCTCGGATTCGTATTCGACCAGCACCTTCACCACTGCCGGCGAGGCAGAATCAACAATTTTAGTGAAATCCGGAAGCTCGGCGGCCACTCTTGAAGACGAAAAAGACAGTGCCAACACACACAAGAAAATGCGGAAAATCATTGCCGGGCTCCGATTACAGTACTGGACGTTAAGGTCAGCTCTTTACGAGCAAATCCTCTAACTGGTTGGCACTTCGAGCGGCCAACCTAGGTTCGGCCAGACCAGGTAACACCCCGCCTGCCCTAAAACTAAGAAGACGAAGGATAGCAAACGCAGCAAGCAAACCGCCGGCAAATGCCATGGCTGACCAGAGATCCCCCCACCTCGCTGCCACCATAGACAGACACACTCCCGCAGAAAGCGGCACTCCGTAAATCAGCAGGGTCCCGCCGAGCAATGTGGATTCAGGCACTTGAATCAACACCTCATCTCCCAACTGACAGCTGCCAGCTGCCAGCGTATCGCCCGATGTCGCCCTCACCCTACCCTTGCCATTCTGCAATAGCGCTGACAAAGCGCCCTGCCCGCATCCAGCGCGGGCCGCGCATTTACCGCACGCAGCGCTGCGGTCAGCTTCAACCCACACCGCGTCAGACTCCAG
>JBELDB010000002.1:10320-63778 GCA_042094525.1 Congregibacter sp.
CCGGCCACAACACGGCCGATCTCAACGTTAGGGACATAGGCTGCCGCCACATCACACACTCTCTCCCGCGACCGAATCGGAGCCGGCCATGACTCGGCCCGCGGGTTGGCTTGAGCGTTCATGCGGCGCAACTCACCCATGCCCAGCGCTCCTGCCCGGGTAACAGTCAGAAACTGCCTGCTCCCTTCGCGCTCATAGAGCACCGTGCCCTCAAAACTGATGCTACCCGAGGCCAGTAGCATTCGCTCCAACGCTTGCTCTCCCGCTGTAGCCAGATTGCACTGCTGATCTGTTTGCGCGAACACCAGCGGCACACAACATGCTGCGAGTGCAGCCGAAGCAAGCACACCTCGAAGTCCATAGCGGGGCAACTCGCTGCGCCGCTTATTCCTCAGGCTGAGGTTCCGGAATGCGCACATAGGAAATGTAAGGGGCGGGATGGCTTTGTGCGGCTACTGTTGCGTGGCGCCCATTGAGGCGAGTGTAGCGATCACGCGCCAATCTCTCGTACACCGCAGCAGTATTCGCGCTCGAGCTAGGCGAGGGCTTCGCTTGACGGGCCTCCACTGGGAGCGACCGGACCCCCAAACTAGCCTGCACAGGCTGTGCTCCGGAAACAGGAACCACGGCTCCGCTCAGTTCACTCACAGCAACCAAAGGCTGGACCTGGTTAGCCGGCAACATCAGCTGCTGACCGCCCATAACCACCGCCAGGGTCACCGACGCAGCGACCGCCATGCTCCATAAAGGGTTTCTGTTGACACGTGACTTTGCCTCGAGCGCCTCTCGCACACCACGCGAGACGTCAACTGCGGGATCATCTAAGCGCTGATTTTGAATCGCCGCACTCACCCTATGCTGTCGCTGCCAACGGCTGCGCAACGCGGGGTCACGGTCAATCGCGTCGAGCGCTCTCCGCAGCTCAAGCTCCTGTGCCTCTCCGTCCATCAGCGCCGACAGCGCCTCTGTGTCTCTATCTGTTGACGTCATCTAAAGCCAGACTCCCCAATCGTTTGCTCTCGTACCCGCTGGTCGACGGCTTCTCGAGCTCGAAAAATCCGAGATCTGACCGTGCCAACCGGGCAACCCAGTACGTCTGCAATATCATCGTAGCTCAAACCCTCGAGCTCTCTGAGCATCAAGGCCGCTCGCAGCTCATCTGGCAAATCATCCAGCGCTCGCTGCAACACCGCCGCTAACTCATCCCCCATCGCCAACGCTTCTGGAGAGCTGCCCTCAGCCAGCATCCCCGCTTCGTCGAAACCCTCTGCGTCCTCAATGGTCGCATCAGATCTCGGCCTGCGGCCCCTTGCAACCAAATGATTCTTGGCCGCGTTTGCCGCAATTCGATACAGCCACGTGTAAAACGCGCTGTCACCGCGGAATTTATCCAGTGCGCGGTAAGCCTTGATGAAGGCCTCCTGAGTGACGTCCTCCACCTCTCCGGGGTCGAATACATAGCGACTCACCAGTGCCGCGATTCGCCCTTGATACTTCAGCACCAAGAGATCAAAGGCTCGCAAGTCGCCACGCTGAGCCCTCTGAACCAGTTGCTGATCTGTGTCAGAGGCTTTCAAAACCGCGCCCTTGCTCTACCCGACATAACGGGGTGCCCGCCTCAACGGGGACCTATTGCCCCATATGAACGCAACAGAGGCAAAAAGTTCCCGATACATTAAACTTCGCTCCGCATTACTATACCCCACCCGCGCCGGAGCGACGGCGGACGAAATATGTCGACTATTCCCCGATATGATGTGCTCATCGTAGGCAGCGGCGCCGCTGGCATGAGTCTTGCGCTGCAGTTACCCACCTCATTACAGGTCGCTATTTTATCCAAAAGCCAAGTTGGCTCAGGTTCCACTCTCTGGGCGCAGGGCGGTATGGCGGCGGTCTTGCATGACCGGGATTCAGTTCAGGCGCATGTGGACGACACGTTGAGCGCAGGCGCAGGCCTTTGCCATGAACCTGCCGTGCGGTTCACCGTAGGCCGAAGTCGCCAGATTGTTGACTGGCTGGTTTCTCAGGGTATGAACTTTGATTTGAGAGAAGATCAGCAGGACGCAGAATTCCGGGAGTTTCACCTCACCATGGAGGGCGGGCACAGCCATCGACGCGTGATTCACGCCGCGGATCAGACCGGTCGCGCACTCTCTGAGGTCCTCGCAGGGCGGGTGGCCGAGGCCCCAAATATCTCTTTGCTGACGGATCGCTGCCTTGTCGATGTCATCAAAGACGGTCAACGAGCCTGCGGGGTCTATCTCCTGAGCACTGCAGATAATCGAGTCGAAACCGTAAGGGCGGACGCCATCGTGTTGGCCACTGGCGGGGCCAGCAAGGCCTACCGGTACACGACTAACCCCGATGGGGCCAGCGGTGACGGCATCGCTGCAGCGTGGCGCGCTGGGTGTCGGGTCGCGAATATGGAGTTCAACCAATTTCACCCCACCTGCCTCTTCCATCCCGACAGCAAGTCATTTTTGATGACCGAGGCGCTGCGGGGTGAAGGCGCCACCCTTACCCTGCCCAATGGGGACCGGTTTATGGCGCGCTTCGATAAGCGAGGAGAACTGGCACCCAGAGACATCGTCGCTCGCGCTATTGACTTCGAGATGAAACGCCAGGGCACAGAATGCGTGTACCTCGATATCAGTCATCAGCCCCGTGATCTCATCACGCGGCACTTTCCTCAAGCCTATGAGCGCTGCCTGCCCTTGGGAATCGACATCACTCGTGATCGCATACCTGTAGTGCCTGCCGCTCACTACACCTGCGGTGGCGTAGTGGTCGATCAACATGGGGCCAGCGATGTCCCGGGGCTCTATGTGGTGGGAGAGTCAGCTTGCACGGGTCTGCACGGCGCTAACCGGATGGCCAGCAACTCCTTACTGGAGTGTTTTGTCTACGCGCAGTCTGCAGCGGAGCACATTGCAGAATCGATCAGCCCGAGCTCAACCCTCCCAGAAGCTTGGGATGACAGCCGCGTTCGCGACTCAGACGAGGAGGTCGTGATACAGCACAACTGGCAAGAGCTGAGGCGCTTGATGTGGGACTACGTGGGTATTGTTCGCACCACACGGCGACTGCAGTATGCGGCTGAGCGCATCACGCTATTGGAGAGAGAGGTCTCGGGCTACTACGGACGCTTCCAAATCACGCTACCACTTTTGGAAATGAGAAATCTTGCGCGAGTGGCAAAGCTGATGGTTGAGTGTGCCTCCGACCGAGAAGAAAGCCGCGGGCTCCACTACAACTCGGATTACCCTGACGCAGCATCAACGGGGCATGACTCGATATTGATACCGGCGCATTTTGACGCGCACACAGCGCTGATCGGCCCTATCGACCACCTACCCCCGTATACCAGCTGACCGTTTTTAGGCCGAGATGCCGTGGAACCGCCTGATCTCCGAGACGATGTTAACGAATCGCTCGTCCGCGATGGTGCTCCGCCCCATTATCCACTCGAGCAGATCCTGATCGCCTTCGGATAGCAGCTCTCGATAGTCTTTGCGAAGCGCATCACTCAGGCCGGTGAAGGTCTCCGAAACAAAAGGCGAAAGCAGTAAGTCCAACTCCAGCAATCCCCTTCGACTCGCCCATTTCGCGCGATTCAATTCTTCTCTTTGATCCATCTGCTCATCACCAGACTGCCACCACAAACCATGTAGTATAGGCACTTTCTAGCCATCTATTACCCAGCGTGACTGAGCCGACATCTCAACAACCTCCGCCAGCGACCCCGCAACACGACGCCGTCATGAGACTGACAGGCAGCGCCGGCAAGGAGTTTCTGCACGGTCAGACCACCGCAGATTTCAGCAGCTGTGTCGATGGTGACATCCGCTACGCCGCGTTCTGTAATCCAAAGGGCCGGGTACTCGCGGATGTGCTCGCTGTCATTGTCAATAACGAGGAAGTGCTGCTCAGAGGGCGGCAAGTGGTGATGTCAGCTCTCAGCGAGCACCTCAAGCCGTATCTGGCTTTTTCACGCTGCACCCTTGCCACCACCGCATGGATAACGGTGTGTCGTGCCGAGGCTCTCGCCCCCCTTCGCGCGGTGCCTGACTATGCAGGGGATACGCTCGTGGGCGTGAGGGTGCCACTAGATCCTTCACACGCAGAATACTGGGGTGCGCAGGCGCCATCGGCCTCAGGATCGGGGATACTGCTCGACACACGAGACGTTGAGATTCTGAGTCATCGAGCGCGAATCGAAGGCGAAACCATCGGCGCCTACCTGCCACAGGATCTGGATTATGACTGCAATGACACCGTGAGCTTCACCAAAGGCTGCTACACAGGACAAGAAATCGTTGCCCGCCTTCATTATCGAGGCGTCCCCAAACGCCGACTGCATCGCGCGCAGGTTGCCGCGCCGGTAACAGCGGGAGAATCATTGACTAATGCAGAGGGAAAATCAGTCGGGAGCGTTGTTAACCACCACCTCCGCGAGCAGGTGTCTGAACTGCTTATCGAACTGGTGCCCGAGGCTGCAGCCAGTTCGGTTGTGCTCAAAGGCCGCCAAGCACCGCTCTCGCAGATAACCCGCTGTCATGCTGACAAGGACCAATCAACCGGCTGACGCCCGCTAGCCGCCAAAAAAGCATTCGCCTGGCTGAAGTGGCGGCAACCCATGAAACCCCTGTGGGCCGATAATGGTGACGGGTGGGGGGCCATCAGAACACAGTGTCTGGCTCTATCGACTTTTGCGCCCTTGCGCTGAGCGTGAGCACCCCACAACATGAACACAACGGGCGACTCTCCGTCATTAACTGCCGCGACCACAGCATCTGTGAATCGCTCCCAACCCCTCCCCTGATGGGACCCGGCAGCACCGTGCTCCACCGTCAATACGCTGTTCAGGAGCAGCACGCCCTGTCTCGCCCACTCCGAAAGGTCGCCATGACTGGGTATTGAGACACCAAGATCGTCATGCAACTCACGAAATATGTTCTGCAACGATGGCGGGATTCGCTGGCGCCCTCTCACCGAAAAGCTCAGCCCGTGGGCCTGACCCGCGCCATGGTAGGGATCTTGACCCAGCACAACGACTTTTACGGCGGCCGGAGGCGTCGCATCGAGGGCCGCGAAGAACTCCGTGCCCGGTGGATAAATCCGCTTGCCGCTCGCCTTCTCTGAGCGCAGGAAGGCGGACAACTGGTCCATGTAATCCTGCTTGAATTCAGCCTCAAGAAGCGACAACCACTCCTGCCGAAGACGAATATCATCAGCCATAGGCGTTAACCTCGTCATTTCATCGCGACCCAACTTCCGCCGACGATCATCAATTTCTCTGGCGATGCAAACCTACCGTCTCCGGAAACGCGCCAGCCCCTGCCCGGACACCATCAACACGCCGGCCCACACCAACGCAAAAGAAATCGCTGTGACTGTGTCAAGCGATTCACCCAGTGCGGTTTGCGCCACCAACAACTGCAGCGACGGACCCAGATAAGAGGTTAGGCCAACAACGTTCAGCGGCAGCAACCTCGAGGCTGCGATATAGGTGAGAAGTGGTGCAGTGGTATAGATCCCTGCCAGCACTAAAAACGCATCGACTTTGAGGCCATGCTGCCCCATACCGGCCCCGCCCGTCAGCCACAACCATCCGATCGCAAAAGGCGCCATACAGAGGGTCTCGATAAACAAGCCCTGCATCGTATCCGCCTCGATTTTTTTTCGTATGGCGCCGTAGAGCGCAAAGCTGCCTGCAACGACCAAACTAATCCAGGGCAAGCTCCCATAGGCCCAAAGCTGCATTGCGACCGCCATCACCGCCAAAAAAACGGCCATCCACTGCGCCGAACCCATCACCTCCCGAAACGCCAGCCTGCCGACCAGAATGGTCAGCAAGGGGAGCATGAAGTAGCCGAGACTGGCTTCGGTTGCCCGGCCTGAAGAGACGGCGTAGACGAAAACACCCCAATTCAGACTTAGGAGTATCGTCCCCAGCGCGCTCCAAGCCAGCATTCGAGGAGCCCTAAGCAACATCCACGTCGCCCGGAAACGACCAACCCACAGCAAAACAATCGTCGCCACCGGCAGGCTCCAAATGGCGCGGTGAGCAACCACGTCCTGCGGTCGCACAGGTGAGGTCTCGACCCAATACAAAGCTGCTACACCCCAAATAATATTGGCCACTATCGCCAGAGACAGCCCGGTCTTAAGTTGATGGGGTGTGTACTGCAACGTTCTGTGCTCCATTTAATTTCATTAACAACTCGCGCTCACCGCGCGCCGGGCGAGATTACACTAAGCAATACGCACGCGGGCCACGGACCCAAATGATCTGTTCAGAGTCGATCGCAAGGTGATACCTTCGCAGGAAAGCCGCGAACTAAGCTCTGACATGCGCCGTCATTATCCCGCCACTGCTCTGCTGGCAGGGCTCCTACACATACTCATCGTCGCGCCCAGCTCAGCGACGCCAGACCCGCGAACCACACTGCCGCGTCACGACGCCAACTGGCAGAACGCCATTTCTCACATTAGTGTCCCGACGTCGCGATTGGCAAATGGCCGAATGAAACGCTTCACCGAGCATTGCACTGCAGTCGCGGTCACGCCCGGCCCCGAACCTGTGTTTCTGAGTGCGTGGCACTGTTTCGAGCATTATCGGTCAACGGTTCAACCCATCACGGTGATGTCTGACGAGGCATCGTCCCCCGTCACGCTGCGGCTGGTCGATAGCGGGGGTTCCATGAGAGAAGACTGGGCTCTGCTTCAGGCCAGCCAGCCGGCTGCATCCGCTACGTGGATCCCAGTGTCACCCGAGCCAGCGCGCTCCGGACAGAGCGTGACAGCTGCCGGGTTTGCCCCTATCGAAAGCCAGACTGACTCGGAGCGCACACAGCGGCTATTGATGGCCCACTTGGCCTGCGCTGTCACCGATGCGGGCGCACATCCACTCGCGTCTGATTGTATGGCCAGACAAGGGGCATCAGGCGGCGCCATCATCGGCTGGACGCAAAGCGGTAGCGCTCAGCTACTAGGTATCATCTCGGCTGGGGATGGTGAGACCGTGAGTTACTTCTACCCCGCCACATTACTCATCGACAGAATCCACAAACTGCGATGAGGTGCCAGCGCGCTGACGGGCTGGCGGAGAACCGCCAATGTGACGCTCTCCGCGCATGGCCGCTAAGTCCACTTGCTTCTGTCTCTCTTCAAAACGCGCCAGCTTCGTCGCCGTCAAATCTTCATAGCAGCGAGGGCAAGACACCCCTTTTTTGTAGTACTCAGATGCCTTGTCGTCCTCGGTGATCGGGTGCCGGCACGCGTAGCATTGGTCGAAGCTGCCTTTTTCCAGCCTGTGGTTAACCGCCACGCGGGAATCAAAAACAAAGCACTCCCCTTCCCATCGCGACTCTGACTCCGGGATGTCCTCAAGGTACTTCAAGATGCCACCCTGAAGATGCCAGACTTCCTCAAATCCTTGTGACACCAGATAAGAGGTCGACTTCTCGCATCGTATTCCTCCGGTACAAAACATCGCCACTTTGTTATGTTTTTCTGGGTCCAGATGCTCACTCACCCACTCGGGAAAGTCCCGAAAGCTCTGAGTATTCGGGTTCACGGCCCCCTTAAAACTTCCAATGGCAACCTCGTAGTCATTGCGGGTATCGATCACCAGACATTCGGGATCATCAATCAACGCATTCCAGTCAGAGGGCGCCGCATACCGCCCGACGCAAGCAGCGGGATCGATATGCTCGACACCCATCGTGACAATCTCTTTTTTGAGCTTCACTTTCATGCGGTGAAAAGGCTCCGCACCGTGGTAGGACTCCTTCCAGTCCAAATCCATCAGACGAGGGTCACGTCGCAACCAACTCATGACGACATCAACGCCCTCTCGGCGGCCCGCAATAGTGCCGTTAATGCCCTCGCGAGCGAGCAATAGTGTGCCTTTAACTTCTGCATCCAGACACACCTCTAGCAGGGGCTCTCTCAGCTCGACAAAATCTTCGAGCGTCACAAATCGATACAGCGCTGCGACGACCCGGTCATCTGCCTGCCCGGACGACGTCACTTGCCAGTGCCGCCGCGACAATCTGGAGAGTCTGGCGCCGCTTCCGTCTCTGACCACTCTTCCGGGGTGTAGGTATGAAGCGCAAGGGCGTGCACCGACCCAGCCAAGAACTCGGTCAGCACGCCGTATACAAGCTGATGACGCTTCACGCTTCGCTCGCCGGCAAACCGTTCTGCGACGAGGACCACCTTGAAGTGGGTCTCGGAGTCAGCAGGCACGTTATGGCGATGACTCTCATTTTCGACAGATAACAGGCGAGGCTGAAATGCATCCTCAAGTGCCACTTTGATTTGGTCTTGAACTGTCATAAAAATTCTCTCATCACTGTCCGTGTTATTTTACGTCGAAACACGCCCGACATCTTCTGGATAAACGCATCTCATGAAAGCCTCCACAGCTCAGGACAAGGATCTGTCACCCGCGCCCCTGTGGAGACATCTGCTTGCCATGCTGTATGACACGTTGCTCATTGTGCCGCTATTCATGGCCGCGGCCGCGTTATGGGTCGCGCTGCTCGGCCCGACGGACAATATCAACGAACCCGCAGTACCTGCAGCGCTGCAGTGGTGCAGTTGGGGCGTTATTCTGCTCGTTTTTTTTGGCATCTTTTGGCGCCGAGCAGGCCAGACTTTGGGCATGCAGGCATGGCGGCTTAGGCTGGTGACGGAATCGGGCGCACCACCTACCTGGCAACAAGTCGCGATTCGTCTCGTAGGCGCTGCAGTATCTTTCGCCGCGCTAGGGAGCGGTTTTTGGTGGCGATTTATCCCACCTCAACGACGCTACTGGCACGACCGCCTCTCCAAGACCTATATCGTGGTGTTACCCAAAAACAATCAGCCACCCGCATGATCGACCAAGCGCGTCAGGCCCGGCGCCAGAGCAACCAAGCACCACCCATCCAGCACACCGCAATAGGGACCAATGCCGCCACCATCGGGTCGTAGCCAAAAATCAGGCTGGCTGGCCCAAAAAAGTCCTGACTGATTCTGAATACAACGCCTACGATGACACCGACAAAAATCCTCGCCCCCATAGTGCCTTCGCGGAGCGGGCCGAAGATAAAAGACATCGCCACCAGAACCAGGCCAAGTGTTGCCAGTGGCTGCAGCAATTTACGCCAGAAAGCCAACTCAATATCGACAAACACCATGCCCTGCTGCTTCAGATACTGAGCGTAAGGCCATAACTGAAAGACCGGCAGCGTTTCGGGCTCTACCACATCAAGTGTGAGCAGCTGAGGCGTGATGGCAGTGTCCCAGCGCCATAATGTCGGCTCCTCGGTCACGGTGGCATCGGACCCCACCCGCGTCAGCTTGACCTGCTCTAGAATCCAGTGATCCCCAGCATGCGTCGCGCGCTCCGCCATCAGTGTGCTTTGCAATCGCCGATTATCATCAAAGCTCAGCAGCGTAATGCCATAGGCGATGCCACCACGCTGGACCGCGTCAACATGCACAAAGGTATTGCCATCTCTGTTCCATGCCCCGAACCGCCCTGCCACCGCCGACTCGGACCGTTGCGCCAGCGCGCGATGGCTCATCGCTAATTGCTCGGTATGGGGGGCCACAAACTCTCCGACCGAAAAACCCAGTGCCGCCACCAAGAGCGCCGGCTTCAGAACCATGACCGCCATCTTGAACAATGAAGTCCCCGATGCCCGCATCACCACCAACTCACTCGAGGCAGCCAATCTGCCCAAACCAATCAGGGCACCAATAAGCGCCGCAAAAGGCACGAACTCGTGGATTCGTCTGGGTAACGTATAAGCGACATAAATCAGAATATCGACGAACCCGTAGCCATCCCGAATATCATCAGCTTCATCAACCACCGACGTCAGCGCATCAAGGCCAACCAGCAGAACCAACACGCCTAACGTCGCAAGTAACACCGACCGACCAATGTATAAATCAAATTTACCCACGGGCGTCCAACCTCAAACTCTTGGCAGCGCGCCACCTTTTAGCAATACGCTCCCACTGCAGGAGTGCTAGTGCTAACGCAGCGAAAGCGAGGTGCACTGAGATAATTAAGATGGGCCCCTGTCCAGCCTCAACGGCACTTCTGCCCTGCGTGAGACCGAGAAAGTACACCAGCAATACAACCATCGCTGGACCGACCTTGGCATAACGCCCGCGACGAGCATCCGTGCGGCTAAGCGCCAGCGCGATAATGGCGATAGCGGGGACCATCATCGGCAACGACACCCGCCACCAAAGCGCGCCGCGCAGTTTTGGATCATCGCTGATCCACAGCTCGGATGAAGCAACAGACTCCACTTTGCCGGAGCGTCGCAGGCTATTTTGCGATTCTGGAATTAACTCGCCATATAAGCTGAAAGTGACTTCCTCTAGCGCCCGCTCGCCGGGTTCTCCCCGATAACGGCTTCCTGACCTGAGCTCCAGATAACGGCGCCCACTCTCCTCCTCAAACACAATCGCTCCTTCTCGAGCAAAAGTTGCAGTAAAGAAGTCATCCATAGAGCCGGGTTCGCGCTCGAAAACAAAGATGTTGTGCATGAGCCCATCGTCATCAATGCGCTCTGTGTAGGTGACGTAGTCTCCCCTGCGCTGCTTCCGAAACCGCCCCTCGTTGAGCATGTGGAGGCCCTCAGCCGAGCGGGGATTGTCGAGTAATACCTGGGCCCTTGCGGAGCCTTCAGGTGAGATGATCAGTGATAGCGCTGCGACGGCTATGGTGACGAACAACGTGGGCCACATTACATATATGGCCAATTTACCCGGGCCCACACCGCAAGCCCTCAGCACCACCATCTCGCTATCAGCGTAGAGACGACCCAAACTCAACAAAATGCCAATGAAAAGTCCCAGAGGGAGAATCATTTCGAAGAAACCAGGCAACTTGAACAGCATGATCGGCAGCAAGACATCCCCGGTGAGTGAACCCACCGCAGCCTCTGCCAGGTAACGAATGAATCTGCCAGCGAACACGACCAAGAACAGCACAAAGCTCACCGCCAGGGTGTGTAACAAAATATCTCGAGTGAGGTATCGAAGGATTCGCATCGGGTCAGCCAGCGCGCGACAATCTCGCAAAGGGTTATTTCGTAAATGGCGCCGTCATCATACACTAGCGCCCCTTTGACGATTGAACCCACTTCAGGATCCTTTATGGCCAATTTGACCATCTCAGCTAAAGCCGCAACCTCTCTCGAGAACATCAAAACCCAAGCTCTCATTGCGCTGATGCCCGAGCGGAAAACGCTGACACCTTCACTAAAGCCTCTGGACACGCTACTCGGCGGCACCGTATCAAGAGCGCTCAAAAATGGAGACTTTACCGGATCGACGGGTACGCATATCTGGTTACCGGGCGCGGGAAAGATAGAGCGTGTATTGCTGGTTGGGTGTGGCGACCCAGGAAAGCAGACCACATCGTCAACCAAGAAGATAAGCGAAGCGCTGTCGCGAGCCCTCATCAACTCCGCAGCAACAGATGCTCACATCACGATGGACGGGCTGAGCCAGAAATTGAAGACACCCCAGACGCTCCTGGAGCAGGTCAGCCTGCAACTCACGCTGCAGCACTACCAATACAACCACACCCTGAACAAGCGTAAGAAGCCGTCCCGCTCGCTGAAGCGCGTCAGCATATCTCCCGGCGACCTGTGCAGCATGGGAGTCGCACGCCGCAGCGTCCTAGCCGGCAGCGCGACAGGACATGGCGCAAATCTGACCCGTGAACTGGTAAACCTGCCGGGCAATATCTGCACCCCCAAACACCTTGCGAGCGAGGCAAGAAAACTGGCGCGCTCAGACACTGCCTTGACCACCACAGTGCTGGATGAACGAAAAATGGCTGAGCTCGGCATGCACTCTCTTCTCTCGGTTGGAAATGGCTCTGAGCAACCGTCCCAGCTCATCATCATCAAATACCGTGGTGCCACCAGCACTGCCCGGCCTTACTGTCTGGTCGGCAAAGGCATCACGTTCGATACCGGCGGCATCAGCCTGAAACCGGGCGCCAAAATGGACGAAATGAAGTTTGATATGGGAGGAGCGGGATCCGTTTTCGGCGCGATCAAGGCCGCATCGATGATGAAACTGCCGATCAACATCGTCGGGGTCATTGCCGCTGCCGAAAACATGCCTAGTGGGCGCGCCACCAAACCCGGTGATGTGGTCACGAGTATGTCGGGCAAAACCATCGAAATCCTCAACACCGATGCGGAGGGCCGCCTCGTACTCTGCGACGCCCTGACCTACGTGGCAAAATTCTCTCCCGTGGAGGTCATTGATATCGCCACTTTGACCGGCGCGATCATCGTCTCTCTAGGGCAAGAAGCGACGGGAATCTTTTCAAACGATGACCACCTTGCGAACAGCCTCCTTAGTGCAGGGGAGCGCAGTCACGACCGCGGATGGCGCTTCCCGATTTGGGAGGAATATCATCGGCAACTGGAGAGCCCCTTTGCAGACCTCGCCAATATTGGCGTGGGTGGCGCGGGCAGTATTACCGCGGCCTGCTTCCTCTCCCAATTTGCAGAAAACTATAAGTGGGCGCACCTCGATATCGCTGGCACCGCGTTTAGAAGTGCGCCCAAGGGCGCCACGGGTCGACCCGTACCCATGCTGGTTCAGTATCTGCGTGAACGTGCCGGCGTCCTGTGACACAGGTCGATTTCTACGTTCTGCCCGAAAGTGGCAGCTTGACTGCTTATACAGCGGTGGGACGTATTGCCGAGAAAGCGCTAGCCCGGGGCCACCAGATCTTTGTTCAGGTCAAAGACGAGGCGGAAGCCACTGCGCTACATCTCGACCTCTGGACATACCGGCCGGAGAGCTTTCTACCCCATGCCATCGCGGGAAAAGCTGAAGCCGAACCGCTGATCATAGGGTGGAACGATCCACCATCCGAGCATGACGACGTCTTAATCAATATCACCGGTGTTGTGCCCGGTCATTTTGCGCGTTTTGGCCGACTGGCAGAGATCGTAACGCCAGATGCGGCTACACTTGACGCGTCTCGTCAGGCGTGGCGATTTTACCGAGACCGGGGCTACCCCCTTGCCAAACATGATCTGTCGTAGCGCCGGATACACAGCATAGGGCCATCCAATAACGTGACCATGGACAAGAACTTTTTACCCGCAGATATCGAAGCCCGATGGTACGAGCGGTGGGAGTCCCAAGGCTATTTTGCGCCCTCTGGGCAAGGCCCTGCCTATTGCATCCCGATCCCGCCGCCCAACGTCACGGGCACCTTGCATATGGGGCACGGCTTTCAGCAAGCCATCATGGACGCGCTGATTCGTTATCACCGCATGCGAGGTCACAACACGCTCTGGCAGGTGGGCACAGACCATGCCGGTATCGCCACTCAGATGGTCGTCGAGCGCCAACTTGAGGCCGAGGGCACGACGCGCGAAACCCTCGGGAGAAAAGCGTTTGTCGAGAGGGTTTGGGATTGGAAAGCTCAGTCTGGCGGCGCCATCACCCAACAACTGAGACGCCTGGGCACCTCCCCCGACTGGACCCGAGAGCGCTTCACGATGGACCCCGGGCTGTCGAAGGCCGTTGAGCGAGTTTTTGTTGCGCTACACGAGCAGGGCTTAATTTACCGAGGCTATCGACTGGTCAACTGGGACCCGCAATTCCTCACCGCGATCTCTGATCTTGAAGTCGTGCAGGAGGAGGAAGCAGGCTCACTATGGCATTTGCGCTATCCACTGAGCAACGGCAAAGGTCATTTGGTAGTCGCCACAACGCGCCCCGAAACAATGCTTGGCGATACAGCGGTTGCGGTCCACCCGGAAGACGAGCGTTATCGAGACCTCGTGGGACAGACTATCGACCTACCCCTTACTGGTCGCACTATTCCCATCATCGCAGATGACTATGTTGATCCCGAGTTCGGCTCTGGCTGCGTCAAAATCACCCCCGCGCATGACTTCAATGATTATGCGATGGGAGAGCGCCATCAGTTGGCGATGATCAACGTCCTCACCGCCGAAGCCAAAATAAATGATGAGGCCCCGGAGCGCTTTCGCGGAATGGACCGTTTTGAGGCTAGAGAACAGATCATCACCGAGCTCGAAGAGTCGGGACTGCTGGAGAAAATCGAACCACATTCTCTCAAGGTGCCGCGAGGCGATCGGTCTGGCGCCATCATCGAGCCCTGGCTGACCCCTCAGTGGTATGTCGATGCCAAAAAGCTTGCCAAACCGGCCATTGAGGCGGTGGAGACAGGCGCCATCAAGTTTGTGCCAAAGCAGTGGGAAAACACTTACTTCGCCTGGATGCGCGACATTCAGGACTGGTGCATCAGCCGACAACTGTGGTGGGGGCATCGCATCCCGGCGTGGTATGACGAAGCCGGCAATGTGTTCGTGGGGGAATCTGAGGCAGCAGTCCGTAAGGCACATGCAATCCCTGATGACACACCATTGCGACAGGACGATGACGTCCTTGATACCTGGTTTTCGTCAGCGCTGTGGACGTTCTCTACACTTGGGTGGCCGGAGAAAAACGAGGATCTATCAGCATTCCATCCCGCTTCAGTGCTAGTCACCGGCTTTGACATTATTTTCTTTTGGGTGGCCAGAATGATCATGATGTCGCTGCACTTCATGGAAGAGGTCCCCTTCCACACCGTCTATGTCCATGGTCTGGTGCGAGACGGCGAAGGTCAGAAAATGTCGAAATCGAAAGGCAATGTTTTGGACCCCATTGACCTGATCGACGGCATCGATCTAGAGGGGCTGATTCAGAAGCGAACCAGCAATCTGATGCAACCGCAGCTCGCGGCAAAGATTGAGAAGGCGACGCGCAAGCAATTCCCCGAGGGGATCACGGGTTATGGCACCGACGCACTCAGGTACACCTTCTATTCATTGGCATCCACCGGGCGGGATATCAAATTCGATATCGGCCGGATGGAGGGGTATCGCAACTTCTGCAACAAAATCTGGAATGCCTCGCGCTATGTGCTGAGCCATACAGAATCCCATGACCTGAGTGAGGGAGAGGTCACGCTCTCGCTGGCTGACCGCTGGATTCAGAGCCGCCTGGAAACCACGCTGAGCGCCGTCGAGGACGCTTACGACAGCTATCGTTTCGACCTCGCCTCGCAGGCGCTATACGACTTCGTCTGGAATGAGTTCTGTGACTGGTACCTAGAACTATCCAAGCCAGTGCTGTGGGACGAGGCGACTGCCGCATCCGAACAATTGGCAGCACGGCTCACTTTGATCTCGGTTCTGGAGAAGGCACTGCGCATGCTCCACCCCTTCATGCCTTTCGTTACGGAGGAAATCTGGCAAACCGTTAGCCCACTGGCAGGCCAGGAGGGTGAAAGCATCATGCTGGCACCATGGCCGGCGAGGCAAAGTGAACGCGTCGACGCCGAGTCTGAGGCTGAAATAGAATGGCTCAAGCGAATCATCGTTGGTATTCGCACCATCCGCTCCGAATCCAATATCCCCCCCGGTGCTGAGCTCCCTGTATTTGTCGTCAATGCCACCGAGCTCGACCGCGAGCGATTCAACCGCAATGAGGCCTATCTGGGACGGCTGGCCAAGGTAAGCGGCATCACGGTGCTGGCTGACGCAGAGGCTGCACCTGCAAGCCTGATGACTTTGTGCGGAGACCTAGAAATCAGGGTGCCCATGGCGGGGGTCATCGATATTGAGGCCGAACTCAAGCGGCTCGACAAGGAAATCGAGCGTCAGGAGAAAGAAGTGGCGAAACTCGACGGTAAACTCTCCAATAAATCGTTTACCGAGCGAGCACCTGCAGACATTGTCGAAGCAGAAAGGCACAAAAAAACGCTGGCAGAGACGGCCTTGGCGACACTCGGTCGTCAGCGCATTCAAATTGAGGAGTTGCGTTCTGCTTGAAGCCCTGATAAGACTACACCGAATAATAATTCTAATGCGGTGGATTCAGTCATGTCAGAACGACAGACAGGAACCGTTAAGTGGTTCAACAACGCCAAGGGCTTTGGCTTTATCACTATAGCCGACAGGCCAGACGATATCTTTGTGCACTTCAGAGCGATCCAAGGAGATGGGTATCGCAGTCTGAATGAGGGACAAGAAGTCGAATTCAATCTGGTTGAAGGACCCAAAGGTTTGCAGGCCGAAGAAGTCACCAAGCGCTGATACCCTCGGCACGGCAGTTTTGCTAAGCTCGCGCTCCCACTGAACGCGGAGCGCGGTATGCCCTCGTCAAAACCCAAACAAAAAGCAGGCAAAACCACCCGATCCACCTCGGATTCAAAGAACAAGCTCCGACGTTTCCGGGGTGTCGTGATGCCCTACGCCGGGCATAAAAGTATCCGGGCCGTGCGCCGAGCGGGTCATGAACCGAGCATTCATGGCACCAAGCTCTGGAAGTCCAGCTGCCTGATTATTGATTACCTCAAAAAGCACCCCCCAAAGCGCCGGAAGCGTGTTTTGGACGCAGGCTGTGGCTGGGGCATTACTGGCATCTGGTGCGCCAAGGAATGGGAATCAAAGGTTGTCTCAATGGATGCCGACGCCGCTGTATTCCCCTATCTAGATGCCGTAGCCGAACTTAACGGCGTGTCGACCGAAAGCTGGGTGCAGCGCTTCGAAAAGGTCCGCAAGAAAGATCTTGAAAAGGTGGATATTTTGTTCGGCGGCGATATTTGCTTCTGGGACGAGCTGGTTGACCCCGTTGCCAAAATGATCGATCGCGCCATTGATGCGGGCGTGGGTACCATTGTCATCGGCGACCCGGAGCGACCCACGTTTTATGAAATGGCTGACAAAGTCACCGAGAAGCACGGCGGCGAAGTACTGGGCTGGCGCCTCTCCGGCGCAGTGAAAGCCACTGGCGCGCTGCTGGTGATTCACAACGACTGATTAATCCACGTAGATCAGGTCAAGCTCCAGCTCGCTCTCCATAGGGTCACCGCAGTCATCAAACGCCGGTCTGTATGACATCGCGCGCATCGCTCTGCGAATGCGCCCGGGAGGACGATCGCCCTCTAACTCAGCATGCGGCAGTTCGATCTCCAAATCGCGAGCCCGCCCCTTCTCGGTGACGGTCAATGAGGCATTCACCGGCACGTAAGATGCCTGAAACGCCAGCTGAAAGGCCAATGCTGGGTACTCAGGCAAGGGGCTCGCGGTCTCGAAGCGAGAGGGCTGAAGCCTGCATGCCTGACGATACAGAATCTTGGCCTTGTCACGCTTACGATAGAACCAATTCCAATCGGCTAGCGCAGACAATGCGTCGTGATTGCTTGGAGATACGGCCAGCAATCGCTCGAAAGCCCTCTCCCCGCGCGAGAACAAGCGACGCTGCAGCGCCTCAAGTCGCGGCTCACGGTCCAGAGACTGCCAATCGGGGTCTGAAAAAGTGCGCTCAAAGCGAGGATCGTCGACAAAAGCCTCAAGCTTATATTCGAGCAAGTAATAAAAGCGCGCCAACATGAAAGTGAAAGGCTCACACCACCGAACACTCACTGCGCCATCGGCGCAAACCGCTTCAGCCATATCATCGAAACGATCGTGCATTCGCAACAGATCCTGCGCGCGACCCGCCCAAGAAACTCCCATCAAAGCATCCAGTGACACGCTGAACAGCTCGATAGCTGCCTGCATCTCCCCCTCTTCAAAAGGCGGCAACCCCGACCCGAGCAGTCGAAATTGGTAGGCAGCCCGAGCCTCAAAACCCTCACGATCGCCGGATAACAGGAACAGATCCATCAGTCCTCTTAGAATCGGCAACTGTTGGTCGCCATAGAGCCCGTCATTGACCCGGGCATTATGCAGCGCCTTGTCATAGAGGGAAGCCGCCAACTCATAGTCCCCCGTTTCGGCGGCGGCCGCCGCCACGTCCAATATCACTGCGGCCAAGTCCGGGTGGTACGGACCCAAGGTCTGCTCAAGCTCAGCCACGTCAGACTCTGCTGTATCGAGGGCCGCCAGAACGGACACATCCTTCGCAGCCTCCTCGATCTGATGCGGCGACTCGATGCGATACTGAACGGGCAACCCAAAAGGCACAGGCGTATCGGCCTGCGCTGCGCAAGCACACAAACAGGCGAGCGGCAGCACGTGTCTTAAGACGTAATAAAGGTATCGGGACATCATGGCGCTGCGAATATAGCGCAAAAAAAACCCGCCTCGGAGAGGCGGGCAGAGGCTGTATCGGACCCTGGGTCTAGCCGGGTAAAAGGGGACCCCGCGCAGACGTATTCAGAACCTGACAAGCATGATGCAGACGCGTTACCATTACTTCCAATGTATTTTTTTGATCTCATCCAGTCTTCAGCGTTATAAGAGCCCAATGTGAACCTTAGCAGACTCTCACGAATTGATCTTAACCTTCTGGTTGCACTGCATATTCTTCTTGAAGAAGGCAGTGTGTCGAGAGCTGCCGAGCGGCTATCGATCACGCAACCGGCGATGTCCAAGACGCTGGGGCGACTGCGAGAGACCTTTGACGACCCCCTGTTTGTGCGCAGTAAACGCGGCATCCAGCCAACGCCTCGAGCACTGAGCCTTGCGGGTGAGCTCAAGAGCATCCTTGGGCAGGTGGATACCCTGCTTGATGCAGGAGAGTTCACGCCGGCGGGATATCGGGGCGAAATCACACTGGCCATCTCCGAATATGTCGGCTTCACGCTGCTACCGCCTCTCTCAGCGAGATTGCAGTCTACAGCCCCCCGGTTGCGGCTTCGCACCATCACCCGCGCCGAGAGACAGCTGGATCAATTGGCGAACGGAGAACTCGATTTCGCCATCCAGATTCAGCGAGAGGAATACCCACCCGAGTACTCCGTATCACCACTGGCCGCATCTCCTCTGGCTATCTTTGTGCGACAAGATCACCCGCTGGTTTCCCAGACCCTCACCAGCCAGCTGATCCGTCAATATTCTCAGGTTGCCCTTTACGTAGCGGACCGCGAGGAACTCATTGGTGGGCAAGTGCTCGCGCGTGGGCTCTTCGAGAGTGACAAAGGCATACTGGAAACCTCTCACCTCCTGACCGCCTTTGAAATATTGAGAGAAACAGACTACTTATTAATATGCCCTGCGTATCTGGCCCGCAACGAAGGGGCGACTCGTGACATTGTTGCCCTGACGCTTCCCGTCGATATGACCTTTAGCGTGCAGTACTCTCTGATCGCTCATCGGCGCACTGAGCAGTCACCGATCCATCAATGGCTGTGGCAGGAAATCGTCAATACAGTGCAATCGATGCGCTTCAGGACTGTACACAGGGGATAGTCGCGCTGGCCGACTCTTGGTCGGTCATTTATGCCATACTTCGCGCCCCAGCGATGCCCTACCCTCCATGAGCCAGAAAAACCGCAGAGCCATTCCTCGATTCAACACTCCGATTGTCGAGACGCATTGTCATCTGGACTACCTCGATAACGAGGTGATTGAGTCAACGCTGGATGCGGCGTTCGAGGTCGGCATCGAGCGCATCGTCACCATATCGGTATCCGCTGACAATCTTGACCAAGTGCGAGAAATCGCTGGCAGTCATCCAGCAGTTTGGTGCACGCAAGGCATTCACCCCCACGAAGCGGAGAGCTGGTGCAGTGACCTCGCTGAACGTGTTAAGGCAGGCGCCGGAGATGAGAGAGTGATCGCCATTGGCGAAATAGGGCTTGATTATTTCTACGATCATGCGGACCGAAGCGCTCAACTAACAGCATTTGACGAACAGCTCGGTCTCGCGCAGGAGTTATCACTTCCCGTGGTGATCCACACCCGCGACGCGGATGAAGACACACGCGCAATTTTGGCCAACCATTCTTCGGCACTGAATGGGCGAGGCGTGATACACAGCTTTACCAGTTCTTTGTCCCTAGCCGAATTTTGCCTCGCAGAGGGATTCATGCTCGGTTTCAATGGCATCACCACGTTCCGTAATGCAGACAACGTCAGAGCGGTTGTGGACGCCACGCCTATTGAGCGCATCGTGCTGGAAACCGATGCACCCTACCTCACACCAGTCCCCTACCGTGGTCGATCCAATGCCCCCTGTTACTTACCCTTCATTGCCGAGAAGCTCGCAGAAATTAAATCGCTACCCATTGAGCAGCTTCTTGAGCACGCTCGCACCAACAGCTACCGCCTGTTCTTCTAAAGCATGATTGATCAATTTTTACCTGGCCAAAGATGGGTCAGTCACGCAGACAGCACCTTGGGCTTGGGGATTGTGACCCAGGCTGATGAGCGCAGAGTGACGCTGCACTTTCCGGCAGTGGAGGAGGAGCGTGTATACGCCACTGACCGAGCACCGCTGACACGCCTGTTGCTCAAGCCCGGGGACCAACTGACCCGGAGGGACGGCAGCGTCTTGACAGTGGTGCAATTGCAGGAACAAACAGGCTTGCTCACCTACGACGCTCGGGACACAGAGGGAAGCATATTTCCGGTCAGCGAGGCTGAACTAGACGCTCACATTGAACTCAACACCCCCATTGAGCGACTACTCAATAATCAGCTGGGTAAGCCACGCGACTTTGGGCTGCGAATGACCACTCTCGAACACGCAGCTGCGGGTGAAGGCTTCGGCCTCAGGGGCTTATTGGGCGCGCGCACCGCTCTGCTCTCGCATCAGCTTTATGTGGCGGCCAATGTCGGCGGTCGCTTCTCTCCAAGGGTCCTTCTCGCCGATGAAGTCGGTCTGGGAAAGACAATTGAAGCAGGCCTGATTCTGACGCAGCAATTACAGCGGCAAAGGGCACAAAGAGTGCTGGTACTGGTTCCCGAAACACTCGCCCATCAGTGGCTGATCGAAATGCAGCGCCGTTTTCACTTGGCCTTTTCACTGCTGAATGCGGCGCGACTCGAGGACGCCGACCCCGAAGCTGAATTCTCCGAAAACGCCTTGGTAATCTCACCGATCAGTGTGTTCACCTCTGATGCCGTGCTGAGGGAAGTCGTGAGCAGCCTCGACTGGGATATGGTGGTAATCGATGAAGCCCACCACATTACGGGCATCGGTGAGGTGCGCACTGACATGGGTCAGTTTGTCCACGATTTAGCTGCGAGAAGCCGAGGCCTGCTGCTACTGACTGCCACTCCAGAGCAAGCCGGGCTTCGCAATCATTTTGATCGCCTGAACCTCATTGACCCTGCTCGATTCTCTGACTTCGAAAAATTTAAAACCGAGCAAGAAAAATTTGCCGAGTGGAATACGCTTATCGATCAGCTTGAGGCGGGTCAGCCAGTCGCACTGCCCGAGGGCATAGACACCACTGCCAGCAACGAGACACAAGTACAACAAATGCTGGATCGCTACGGCACCGGCCGAGTCTTGTATCGTAACTCTCGCCGTGGCGTGAGTGGGTTCCCGCAGCGCCATCGGCACCCTTATGAGCTGCCTCTCCCACCCATGTACGCAGACAATGCCAGGCTACTGCACCCCGAAGCCGAGCACCCGGAATCGGATTGGATTGAATCCGACCCTCGCGTGGCGTGGTTGCAGTCACACCTCAAAGATTTACGACCCGCTAAAGCCCTAGTCATCTGCGCCCACAAAGAGACTGCGGTGGCGCTTGAACACTACCTGCATTTGAAAGCGGGGGTACGGTGTGCTGCGTTTCACGAGGGCCTCAGCCTGATTGAGCGTGATCGAGCAGCCGCCTATTTTGCTGAAGAAACAGGCGGAGCTCAGGCCTTAATTTGCTCGGAAATCGGTAGCGAGGGGAGAAATTTCCAGTTTGCTCACCATTTGATTTGCTTTGACCTGCCTGCTCATCCCGATTTACTCGAGCAACGCATTGGCCGGCTGGACCGCATCGGACAAGGTACCGACATCCACATCCACGTGCCTTACCTATCCAGTACTGCCCAGGAAATTCACTACCGCTGGCTCGATGAGGGTCTGAATGCCTTCAAAGCAACCTGCTCTGTCGGTCATCAACTTCACTCGGAGTTCCATGACGAGTTGCACAGTACATTGGCGGGCAATGGCAATCTCGAAGATTTTCTTCAGAAGACCCGCGAGAGGCGCAACAGTCTACTACTCACAAGCGAGGCCGGGCGGGACAGATTGCTGGAGCGAAATTCCCATGACCCTGATGCAGGGGCCGCGATTATTGCCGCGCTAGAGGAACGTGAGACGGCCGAACAGTTACACGAATTCTGTGAGCATCTGTTCGACCGGCTCGGCATAGAGCAAGATTACCTAGATGAACACCTTTCACTGGTAAGACCCACAGAAAATCTGGCGACCGGACAACTACCCGGCTTGCCCGAGGAAGGCATCTCAGCGACATATAACCGGCCTACCGCTCTGGCGAGAGACGACATTACATTCCTGACGTGGGAACACCCCATTATCATGGAAACGATGGCCGCTTTGCTCGGCAGTGATATCGGCAAAGCCAGTATCGGAACATTCAAACATCGGGGCGTCCCGGCCGGTACAGTATTGCTAGAGGCCATTCATAGAGTTGAGTGTCTCGCACCTGTTTATCTCGAGACGGGCCAGTTCCTTCACAAGCAGCCGATTCGAACGGTGCTGACTCAGACCGGCAAAGCGGTCGGAGATAAATTGTCTTCACAGTTTCTGGCTGAGGCGTTACAGAGCGTGCCCAGCGCAACCAGCGCTACTGCGCTGAACAAGCTGCGTCCGGTATTGGAAAAACTCACCCCCGAATTGGAGCGGATCGCAACAGACGAGGTGCTGCGGCGGACCGAGGATGCCGTCAATAAAGCCAGCCAATTCTATGGTGATGAGCTCAATCGTCTCACTTATCTGCAGTCGCTGAATCCGGCAATACGCAGCGAGGAAATTGAGGCTTTAGAGGCCGCTCGTGACGCGTGCCAAGTCGCCCTCTCGCAGGCAAAACCGGCGCTCGAGGGCCTCAGGGTGTGTATCGCGGTCTAATGCCCCGCCGGCACTAAGGTCGATACCAAATAGGAGAGGTGTACGCGCGCTCCTGAATGATGTCCGGTCTGCGTGTATCGATGTCATCATCCCCAAGCGCCAGCTTATCTAGCAGTGAATGCCGGGCGGTGGGGATCTGTAACACACGGACATAATAGAAAGCCGCTTGCTCTGGATCGAAATCTGGGTCCTGCCAAACCACTTGCAGAGTGGGCGCTCCAATCGTATTCGCGGTTAGGCCTGTCTTGAGATCGACGCTGGAGCCCACGGGAGCCAACGATCCATTGGGCAAGAGGCGATCTGCGCCGGCCCAAGCTGCATCATAAATGCGCTCCTGAGTTACCCCCGATGCTGTTATCCACCCTTTCACCACCTGTACACGATCTAAGAAGCCGCTTTTGGGGTCCGCCTGGGCCTCAACGACGAGCGTCAAACGATCCTCTGCAGTGGCCCCGACGATCTCACCACCCATGGGCACAGCTCGGGACTGAATGCCGTCGGGGAACGAAGGTGCCTCGAGGACAGTCGACGGCAAGTTAAGCCCGGCGTAGGTACGCACAGCGATCCGAGGCCCACTGGTGGCGTAGACTTCTCTGCGGCGCATCGCTGCGACAATGGCCTCGCGGGTATTCTCAGTAGCCCAGACAGCCGCAAGACCTGACGCACTCATTCCCCATCCAAATGTGCCCCGCGCGTCGTCAGACCAACCACCGTCCTTTCTGGATGGAATCGAGTCGGTGGCCATTTTGCCGTGGAAGTTGTCCTCCTCGGCAGAGGGAAGCGCTGTGTGGGCATCGGTCGATCCGATCACCCCAAATTGATAAGGGTTCACACCGATGGTGGACTCCAATTCCAGGCCTGTTTTCAAAGCACTACGAATGTAATCCCCGGGCTGCGGCACATAGTCGGTCCACTCGCGCTGGATGTAGTAGGGATAGGTCTCAAAGTCGGCAAAAGGATCATCTGGAGACAGCGCGGGATGCGTCTCGGAATCTCCCTTGATCTGCGTAATCTCAACTACCGGCTCCCAGTAACGCCGTATTTCTGCGTAATCCTGATTGATATCGTTGCCCCGAATATCTCTGATATCGAACATCGAACCTTTAGAAATATTGGAGTTATGAGGTATCGCGAGAAAATTGCCGCCTGTCGCATCACTGGTGCTCTCTAACCAGGCCCACAAATCACTGGGAAAAGAGCTGTCATCAAAACCAAATGGGGCAAAAGTCTGCGCTTGTTCAGCGTCGATATCCGCCATCACAATTCGGTGCAGATTGGCACCGCCCGGTATCAGGGAGTACTCCCAGCCAATCAGTGCGGTGAACTCTCCCGGCTCGTTGTGCACATCGGCGGTATCTGTGATCAACTTCCAGGTATCGATTTCGACCGTTGGCTGCCGGGGGATTAGGCCACTGACACGATCTTCTTCCCACCCCTCCATTGCCGTCACGGCATTTTCTGAGGGCTTAGGCAGGATCGATGTGAATAGCTCTCGCCCCTCCTGGCCATCAATAGCGTCACGCAATAAATACTGAACAAAACGAGTCCAGAGCCGATCGCGCCAGCTTAAGCCCTCTGTCACCATCGGGTTGAGGTAGAGGCTCCGGATGACACCGAGATACTCGGCATGATCTGACACCACCAGAAAATCAAGCGGCGTGCCAATTTGCACACGCGCCTTGTGCCCGGGATGCACAACCGGCATGCCCTTGGCATACCGATAGGCGGTATCCGGTGAAGCCGTCAGGTTGCCGTTGGTAAAGGCGTCAGAGGAGTACGTTGAATGCAGGTGCGTATCGCCCCACAAGAGTTGCCTGTCCTCCGCGCTGGCAGCGCCGCTCGGCATCGCAACTGACCCCATGGCTAGGGCAAACACCCCGACCCCACTCATCAATAAGTGGGCTGACGCTGACTTCTCTCTCCGCTTAGCCATTCCCGAATCCTCTCTGCTGTTTTTTATTATTCACCTGACGACCAAAACGGCTATATGTCCCCGGTCACATCATTGCCGCCCGCCGACTCATACTGACATCGCGTCATTACTTGCCTTGCCAGTCGGGCTGACGCTTTTCAAAAAATGCCCTGATCGCCTCTTTCGAGTCATCACTGCCGATACAAAATGCCTGAAGCGCCGCTTCTTTGGAAATCGTATCCGCCAGATTGTGCGTCGCGCCAAAGGCGAGCGCCTCTTTTGCATAGCGCAACCCTAAGGGCGATTTGCCAGCGAGCTCTTGAGCGAATTCCATGGCCTGGCCTGCGAAGTTGTCATCGGGTAACACTCGATTCGCCAAACCCCACTCAACCGCCTTTTCGGCGCCCAGCTTTTCCCCAAACGCCATCAGTTCATAGGCGCGTTTGGCGCCCACGAAGCTCGGCAGCAACCATGTGGCGCCGCCATCAGGGACTAGACCGATGCCAACAAACGGCTGAAAAAGGTAGGCGCTTTCTGCCATCACCATGAGATCGCATGCCATAGCATAGGAATAGGAAATGCCGGCACAGGGGCCGTTGACCGCGGCGATCCAAGGTTTGCGCGAGTGATGTATCGCGAGCACACCCGGCTTGTACTCAGCATTCAGCTGATCTTCCACGCCCTCTCCGCCATTAGGCATGGGCTCAGAGGTGTCAGACAGATCAGCACCGGCTCCAAATGCCCTACCCGCACCCGTCAACACCACCACCCAGATATCCTTATCGGCATTTACTTCCTGCGCAGCGCGGAGAAACTCTCTACGCAAGGTACCGTTAAAACTGTTCAGCTTGTCCGGCCGGTTGAATGACACCCGCGCAACACGGCCTTCCCGCTCTATTAAAATCGTCTCGTAATCACCCATCTGTCACTCTCCGCTAGCTACTCAGATTCTACTGCAGCACCCGTATCCAGTAACGCCTGTATGGCAGACGCTTCCATACCACTGTCCTCAAGCACCGATACCGTGTCGGCTCCAAGCGCTTGCGTTCCATGCCTAATCTGCGACGGCGTCCTCGAAAACCGCGGCGCCGGTGCCGGGTGCGTGAGCCCCTCCACAGCGGCGTACACCGACCGTTCGGTGTTGGCGTCGTAATGCGCAGCCTCCACCATCGTCAACACCGGCGCAAAGCAGGCATCACTGCCTGCCATCACCGCATCCCACTCGTCGCGCGTCTTGGTTTTCAGCACCGCGCCCAACTTTTGCTTTAGTTCCGGCCACTGAGTGGCATCATGTTGCGCTTGAAACTGCGGGTCCGAAATCTCCGCACGAGCGAGCAGTTCAGCGTAAAACTGCGGCTCGATCGCGCCAACCGCAACATACTTTCCATCGGCACATTCATAGGTGTCATAAAAATGAGCGGCGCCGTCGAGTAGATTCGCCTCTCGCTCTTCGGCGTTCCAAGCACCGATCTGCTGAAATCCCTGCATCATCCACATCAGCTGCGCAGTCCCATCGACCATCGCCACATCAATGACCTGGCCCTGACCTGACCTAGCGGCCTCCAACAGCCCACCCATAACACCGGTGACCAATAGCATCCCACCGCCGCCGAAGTCCCCGACTAAATTCAAAGGCACCACCGGACGCTCGCCGCGCCGCCCAATGGCATGCAGGGCACCGGTAATGGCGATGTAATTCAGATCGTGGCCCGCGGCCTGCGCGAGCGGCCCTGTCTGCCCCCAACCCGTCATGCGCGCGAATACCAACCGCGGGTTCCTTGCCAGACACTCATCTGGACCAAACCCCAGTTTTTCGCACACACCCGGACGGTATGGATCGATCAATGCATCCGCCTGATCGATCAGGGTCATCAGGGCTGCTTTGCCCGAATCCTGCTTGAGATCCAGCACAACAGATTTTTTGTTGCGGCCGCTGATCGGCTCAGCCACTTTAGGATCTGCCGCCCCAGGGCGTTCGATTCGGATGACCTCCGCCCCCATATCGGCGAGGATCATGCCCCCCATTGGCGCGGGACCAATCCCTGCCAACTCAATCACTTTGTAACCCGTTAGCGCACCCATGCTTGCGCCCTCAGAAATTACGTTGGTTGAAGGGGTCATAATGGTCCCCTAGGCAGTGCCTGCCGATAATCAGCTTCATGATCTCGGAGCTGCCGGCATAGATTGTTGCGATTTTCGCATCGGCCGATTGACGACTAATCGGGTACTCATCCATGAACCCAGCGCCGCCGTGCAGTTGAAGGCCCTCGTCAGCCACACGCTGCTGTAGCTCAGAGGTCTTGAGCTTGGCAGCGGCGGCGTCCTCAGCGGAGAGCGTGCCAGCATTGAACGCAATTGCCGCCTGATCGACAAAGCACTGCACAATATCGAGCTCAGCCCTGAGCTCTGCCATCTTAAATTGGGTGTTTTGCATCGACGCCAGCGGCTTACCAAATACCTCGCGCTCGCGCACGAAGTCGGCGGTCAAGTCCCAGGATAACTGTGCCGCGGCGAGGTACCCCATAGCACCGAGCAAACGCTCCTCCGCCAGGCCATCCATGAGGTAATAAAATCCTTTGTGCGCCTCGCCCAGCACGTTGCTCTTCGGCACCTTGATATTGTTAAAGAAGAGCTCCGCCGTATCCTGAGCCTTGAGGCCCAATTTACTGAGGTTGCGGCCACGCTCAAAACCCTCCCACTCCGCCTCGACCAAAAATAACGTCATAGCGTGGGGATTATTCTGGGGATCGGTTTTTGCGGCGACGACCACAAGGTCACAATTAATACCGTTGGAAATATAGGTTTTCTGACCATTCAGCACCCAGTGGTCATCTTGCTCGACTGCATGGGTGCGTATACCCGCCAGATTGCTTCCCGCGTCGGGCTCGGTCATTGCCACCGCAAGAATGATGTCCCCCGAGACGGCCCCCGGGATATATCGCTCAATCTGATCCTCGCTACCAAAACGCGTGATGTAGGGCGCCACGATGCGGCTGTGCAGCGACCCGAACCAGTCACTACAGCGTGCATAGGCCAGCTCCTCAATAATGATTTGCTCCCAACGGATGTCGTAGTCGTCCATGCCGCCGTAACGCTCCTCCGGCCACACCATGAGAAACCCTTGCTCGCCCGCCTTTTTAAAAATGTCGCGATCCACGACGCCCTGCTCACGGAAGCGCTCCATGTGAGGCACCACCTCCTCTGCAAGAAATCGTCGGTAGGCCTCTCTGAACATGGCCTGTTCTTCCGTAAACTGCCTGGTGAGCATGTCGCCCTCCCAATATTTGTTTAACTAACAATACTTTTCGTCAGCGGTCTTTTGGCATCCTGCGAGTGTTGGTGCCTCATACCTAAGCCGATCGCGGCTCCTCTATTTTGCGCGATACGCCGCCCAACTCACCCCGCCTAATGTGCCGTTATCGGGATTAGTCGGCCAAGACGAACTCCCAAAAACCCCGCCTGTGGCCCATAACCTGATGGAGAAACCCAACAGGCAGTGGCGGCCGCGCTCAATCTGCCGATGCGGGGTCCAACACCTCTTTCAGCTCACGCTTGAGAAACTTGCCGTTCGCATTGCGCGGCAATGGCTCCGAGAGAAACCACACATAGCGAGGTACTTTAAATGCCGCAAGACGAGACCCCATATGCTCGCGCAGACCGGGCGCATCCAGCAACGCATCCGGCTTCAAGTGCACGGCTACACCGACCTCCTCACCAAGGCGATCATCAGGCACTGCAAACGCCACAGTCTCGAGCACCGCGGGATGGGTATACAGCGCCCCTTCCACCTCCGCACAGTAGATATTCTCCCCGCCACGCAAAATCATGTCCTTTGCCCGATCGACCAGATAGAGAAACCCATCTTCATCGAAATAACCGATATCACCCGTGTGCAACCAGCCGTCGACAATGGTTTCAGCCGTCGCCTCGGGGCGGTTCAGATACCCCTTGATCACCGGAGCACCCTTGACCAGCAGCTCTCCGGCCTCACCCACTGGCAGGGTCTCGCCTGCCTCGTTAATCACCTTGCCTTCCAGCGTCGGCACCAGGGGCCCGCAGCTCTGAGGTCGCGCCAAAAACAAATCGCCCGCGGTGTAGGTGCTGATGCCACAGACTTCGGTCATACCGTAACCCTGAGCCGGCTTGGCCCGTTGAGTACTCTCGACAACTTTGCTCGGCAAGTCAGGATGCATCGCCGCACCACCGCCCCCGAGTGACGCGAGGCTCGAGGTGTCGTAATCGGCAAAATCGGGATGAGCAAGCAGCTCGCGCGTCATCATTGGCACCGCGCTCAATGTATTGACCTGTTCCCGCTCGATGAGTTTGAGCGCTTCCTCGGTATCCCACTTATACATCAGCACCAGCTTGCCACCGCTCAAGGTCGCGCCGTGCATCACGCAATTATTTGCTGTGACATGAAACAGGGGTGTGGCCACTAGTGACGTTGCGGGAGGGGCTGACACCGGCGCCTCGACCGCCTCTCCGCGGGCCAAGGCCTGCGTCGTCGCAAAAATCTGCCCCATCGCCGCCACATTCATAATGTTATGAACACATCCTCGATGAGTAAGCTGCGCGCCTTTGGGACGCCCCGTGGTGCCGGAGGTGTAAAAGATGCAAGCGTCGTCATTGGTGTCGATCTCCGGCATAGGCAACTCTCCGGGCTCGCTCACCGTATCAGCCCACTGCACCGCCTCAACGGGCGGCGAGGACTCACGCACCGCGACAACAGCCAGATCCGGAAATTCGCTCGCAATCTCAGCAAACACTGCCAACCGCTGGTCATCTGCAACCAGCAACTTGGGCTCGGAATCGCTGAGCGCATAGGACATCTCATCAGCAACCCACCACGCGTTCATGCCCACGACAACCCCGCCGACTGCAATCACGCCCCAATACGCAAAGATCCACTCTGGGTAATTGCGCAAAGCAATCGCCACCCTGTCGCCCGACCCAATGCCCTGACCCTGCAACCAGGTTGCGAAATTGGCGACCAACTGACCTGCCTCGGCGAAGGTCCAGCGCTCATCCGCATAAACGATGTACTCTTGATCCGCATAACCCTGGCCCAACATCCACAGGTCCCGCATGGAACCCGGAGCATGCTTATAAGCTTTGAGGGTTTGCCCCCCCTGCTCGATTGTCGTCAGCTCGAGAAATGCATCGGGTGCAGTAACCATCGCAACGGCGTTGCGATAGTGTTCGATGACCGGATTACTCATCCTGAATGCCCCTTATTTTTAGAAGTCAGTGCTTGTTGGTCAGCAATATAGCGTTGTCTGATAAAGCGACCGCACGATACCCTAAGCGTCAGGTAACAACCAGCTACCCAGACACTGGAATTGGCAGGTATCATGCCAATACTTTAGGCCGGACTCCCGCTGGGGAGGCCAGCCGCAAGAGCCGCGCCAGAATTGCATATTAGAGGTTTGTCATGAGCACACAGGAACTTGAACTCTCACGGCTTGAGCCCTGGCTTCGCGCCAATATCCCAGACTTTGACGGCTCGCTAAGCACCGAGAAATTTCCGGGGGGCCAGTCTAATCCCACTTTCAAGCTGACAGCCGGAAGTCGACAATATGTGCTGCGACGCAAGCCCCCTGGTGAGCTGCTGGCCTCTGCCCATGCCGTAGACCGCGAGTACCGGGTGCTGGATGCGCTGCGAGACACCGACGTCCCGGTCCCGAAAGCTGTCGCGCTGTGTGAGGACGACGATGTCATCGGCTCCATGTTCTATGTCATGGAGCATCTGGAGGGCCGTATTTTCTGGGATCCGGCCGTCCCGGAAGTCGGCAATGCCGAGCGGACAGCTATTTACGATGAAATGAACCGAGTACTCGCAGCCCTGCATTCAGTCAGCGTTGATGCGGTAGGCCTGTCCGACTACGGCAAGCCGGGCAATTACTACGCCCGACAAATAGGCCGGTGGACCAAGCAGTATCGGGCCTCAGAAACGGAACCAGTGGCAGACATGGAAGCCTTGATTGAGTGGCTCCCGAATCATATTCCTGAGGGAGAGGAGACCATCGCGCTGGTGCATGGAGACTATCGCCTGGACAACATGATTTTCCATCCCACAGAGCCCCGCATCATCGGCATTCTCGACTGGGAGCTCTCCACGTTAGGCGACCCGCTGGCAGATCTAGCCTACCAGTTGATGGCCTGGCAGTTCCCACGCGAAGGGGGCATAGCCGGATTAGCGGGAATGGATCGCAACGAGCTCGGCCTCCCCTCAGATGAAGACTACATCGCGGCCTACTGCCAGCGCACCGGTCGAAGCGGCATTGATAACTGGCCTTTCTATATGGCCTTCTGCTTTTTCCGCATTGCGGCCATCCTGCAAGGCATTAAGAAACGCGCCCAGATTGGCACCGCCTCCAGCGCAGAAGCCGACAGCCGCGCGATTATGGTGGGGCCATTGGCCGCGCTGGGAGCGGCCTGCATCCCCTAATTTCGGCCAAGGTTGAGCAGAATCAGCCCCGCTAAGCGGCGCTGCTTTTTCTTCCGCGGGAGCGGCTGGCTGCGGCAGGCGCTCCCGCGCGAGAGGCCTTACTGGTCCGCACGCCCGACTCTGAGCGTAACGCTCTCTTCTGCGCCGCAGTGGGCGGCGGCCGACGCCTTGAGCTCTTGGGCCGACGATAGGTACCCGGCGCTGGCCTCAAGTTACCGTATTCAAACCGGTGCAGAATCTCTTCCAAAGTTCTGGAAATCTGCGTGCATCGCCGAATCGGTTCAATTCGACTGTAGGTGGCACGCTCGCCCTCCTTGACTAACTGGCGCAGCTCTTCCTCATTGGGTTGAGTGATGAGGTTCAACGGATTTTGCAGGCGGAACTTAGGCACGATATTAATATCGCCCGAGTATTCTTGATCCAGTAACGCGTGAACACTGTGCATCATCATATTGAATTTCGGCCAATTATCGCCATATTTTTTGGCGACACCCCGGTAGAAATTCAACATCTCCCGACCAATACCCATGCCCAAGGACGTAGCGGCCTGTCTAAGCGGTCGAGCCCTCTCATCCCGCGGGAGAAATGCTCTCGCGATCGGGTTCACCATGCTCACAATGTAATGGTTGGTCGAAAACAAGCGTGACAACCGCTTAGCCGGCAGATCGTCCGCAACAGAGCCGTCAACCCATCGTCGAGCGGGCAAATAAGGCTGAGCCTCGCCCCGTTCGTTCTTCGCCTGCAACATAACTGCCGGGAACACACCTGGAATCGCGCAAGACGCCATGGCCGCCGACCGCAAGTAGACATTGGGTGATGACACAGCATTGAGCAGTCTAGATCGCTGATGCGGCTCAGCGGGCGCCACCGTTATACTGACCTGACGCCCCGTTTTGGCATAGGCTTCGCCAAAAGTCAGATCCGGAATCGTAGCAGCGATCAACTTTTCGGTATCCTCCGCCGTCAGTCGGCTACCCATACTCGAGACCAGATGACCGATGATGCCCTTACTCCCGCCATCCCCGGACTCCATCATCCCTACCAGATCGAGCTCCACCATTTCCTCATCCGAATAGGCAGCGAGCGCCGCCGCCACAATCGCGCCCGCGCTGGAGCCGGAAATCACCCTCGGCAGGAGGCCTTGTCGAAGTAACTCGCTGACCACACCCACATGCAAAAAGCCCAGTACGCCACCACCGCTGAGCATCAATGCGGAGCGCCCGTAACAGACATTACTACGATAGAAGAAATCGAGCTTCTGCTGGGTGGGGATGACCTCGTCTGGCAATTCAGCCAGCAGCCTCAACGCCTCGTCGATCTCCTGAATGTACTTTTCTACAAGTACCTTGGTGCCTGACTTTGCCTGTCGATAGAGAACACTTTTGCCCATGCCCCCCATGTTGCCGTGAATGCCTTCATTGAGTGCATACAGCAGACCGGTCCAGTCTTTTTGTTTGCGGAATTTGCGCAGCCGATCCAATCGATAGCGAATTTGCGCATGATCATAGAGCTCTGAGGGTTCTTCTTCTCGCCACTCTGCTTTACCGGTCAAAGCATCGTGGTCGCGGGCCGCTGATAGCCAGCCCTCATAGGACTCGGCTAGATCCATATGATCCTCTAGCTGCCGCAACTCAGACTTACTGGCCAATTACCGCTCCTTCACTACGCTGACTATGCATCGATAAGCGCTACCTAGAATAGAGGCTCTCGCCACTGCTTAAAAGCTTGACAGGTGCGAAAGTCACATCGCGTCACGATAGGCGTCCTGCAAATGTCGCTTATAGAGCTTACCGTTATCCATTCGCGGCAATTGTTCAAGAAAATCCACTCTCCTTGGCACCTTCACACTCGAAAGGCGCTCCCGCATCCAATCGATCAGCTCCGCCTCGGTCTCGTCAGTCGCATCAGCCCAGTCGAGTGGCTGAACCACTGCCATCACCTCCTCCCCAAATTCGGGATGTGGAATGCCAAACACTGCCACGTCAGCCACTTTGTTGTGGGAGATCAAAAGCCCTTCGATCTCAGCAGGATAGACATTTACCCCACCTGTGATGATGGTAAAGTTCTTGCGGTCGGTCAGGTACAGGAACCCCTCTTCGTCCAGATAACCCACGTCCCCCATCGTGCTCCAGCCTTGCTCATTGAACGCATTTTTGGTTTTCTCAGGCTCGTCGAAATATTCGAATGGTCGACTGTTGGCAAAATAGACGTCGCCGATTTCGCTCGGGCCAAGCACCTCGCCATTTTCACCAAGGATCCTTGGCTCCCCAATAATCGCTTGTCCTACTGACCCCTTGTGAGTGAGCCAGTTTGCGGAGTCAATAATGGTGAAACCGTTACCCTCGCTACCCGAGTAATATTCGACAATCACCGGTCCCCACCAGTTGATCATCGCTTCCTTTACGTCTATCGGGCAGGGTGCTGCCGCGTGAATGGCGCACTTCATGGAGCTGAGGTCGTATTGCGTGCGAGCGTTATCGGGGAGCTTCAACATGCGAACAAACATAATGGGCACCCACTGGCTATGAGTGGCCTTGTATCGCTCAATCAGTGATAGCGATTGCTCGGGATCGAAATGCTCCATGATCAATGAGGTGCCGCCGAGACCGAGTACCATGATGTTGTAGTGCAAAGGTGCCGCGTGATACAGCGGCGCCGGCGACAGATACACCGTGTCGACCCCAAATCCGAAGAAGGCACCAACGCTGCCCGACAAGGGATGTTCGGTGTGAATACTCTCCGCATGGGGCTCCCAATACACCCCTTTTGGCTTGCCCGTGGTGCCGGACGAGTAGAGCATAGGCGCGCCCAAAAACTCGTCCTCTATGGGCGTCTCAGGCAGGCTCGCCAGTTGCTCGTCCAGTCGCTCGAAGCCTTCGATATCACCGCCAACAGACAAACAGCGCCCCAGCCCGCTAGAGGCGGCAACGGCCTCAGTGGCGACGTCAGCGAGACTTGCGGAGGCAACAAACAACTTGGCCTTGCAATTGGCAATGATATAAGCGGTCTCATCTTGCTTGAGATGAGTACTGATGGGCGTGAAGATAATACCGGCGCGAAGCGCGCCCTGCGCGACTTGCAAAAACTCCACGCAGTTCTTCATCATGAGCGCTATGTGATCGCCCCGGTTCACACCGGAAGCCCGTAAGAGGTGCGCGATCTGATTTGAGCGGCGATCCAACTCAGAGTAGGTCACCACCTCTCCGGAATTAGCCATAATGTAGGCTGGGCGATCCGGCGTTTCAGCGGCGAAAGCAGAAAAATGCGGCATGGCGTCCCCCTCTTTTGGGCGTATTATTCGCAGTCACTATACAAGTTCGAGACCAAGATGGTAGCGGTGGAGCAGAGTTTGACGGGCGCTGAAATCAGAGCCCAATGCAGGACTTCAGAGTTCACCCGGCAGACCTCCGGACTGGCCCCGGGATTTGTGCAGTGCAATATCGTCATACTGCCCAGCGACGACGCCGCTCACTTTGAAACCTTCTGTCGGCAGAACCCTAAGCCCTGCCCTCTCCTAGCTGTCAGCGAGCAGCCCGGCGACTTCTCCCTGCCCAGACTTGGGGCAGGCATCGATATCCGCACCGACGTGCCGCAGTACCGTGTCTGGCGCGAAGGCATAATGACCGAGCAGCGACACGACATCGTCGATCTCTGGCAGGACGACTGGGTGGCTTTTGCTTTGGGGTGCTCGTTCTCTTTCGAGGAGGCGCTCATCGCTGCAGATATTGAGATCAGGAATATCACCGAGGGGGTCAATGTGCCGATGTATCGCACCCAGATCGACTGCGCCAGTGCGGGTCCGTTCAGCGGGAAAATGGTGGTCAGCATGCGCCCCATGTCGGCCGCGGATGCGATTGAAGCGATTCAGATATGCTCACGATATCCTTCTGTTCACGGCGCGCCCATTCACTTTGGCGACCCCGGACTGATAGGCATCGCGGATCTAGAGCGCCCAGACTTTGGCGACGCCGTCACCCTCGAAGACACCGATGTGCCACTATTCTGGGCTTGCGGTGTCACACCGCAGGTCGCTCTGGAGGCAGCGAAGCTACCTCTAGCGATTACCCATGAACCTGGCCACATGCTGGTCACCGACCTCAAAAACTCTGAGCTGGCGAGCCACTGATGACAAAACAGCTGACATTGAACTGCGACATGGGCGAGAGCTTTGGTCGATGGGAGATGGGTGATGACAAAGCCATCATGCCCCTGATTGACGCTGCTAACATTGCTTGTGGCGGTCACGCGGGCGATCCGAGCACGATGCGTCATTGCATCGAGCTGGCGCGGCGACACAAAACCGAGATTGGCGCACACGTTTCCTACCCCGATAAACAGGGATTTGGCCGCAGAGAGATGGATCTCCGCGGGCAAGAACTGGTTGATCTCATTCAGTACCAAATTGGCGCTTTGGATGGCATTGCCCGAGCACACGGCTGCCGGGTGACATTTGTGAAGCCCCACGGGGCGCTTTACCACGCGATGCTGGCTGATCCCGGCGTGATGAATGACATTATGCGAGCGGTATCCCGTTGGCACTCAGACCTTGAATTGGTGGTACTGGCAACGCCGCGAGACCGGAAAACACTGCAACTGGCCGTTGAGCATGGCCTGACACTCCGCTACGAGGCCTTTGCCGATAGGGGCTATACAAGCCGCGGGTTACTGCTGGGCCGAGACAAGCCTGGCGCCCTGTTGAGCCCGAGCGAAGCCGCCAAGCAAGCGGCGGCTATCTCACAGAACAAACTGAGAACAGCCCGCGGCAAGCGAATCCCGGTCGACGCAGATACCCTCTGCGTTCACAGCGACACGCCCGGGGCTACCAAAATGATTAAAGCTATCCGCCAGGCTCTGGACGGCCTCTGAATGCAGTTTGAAGTGGGCCCTGCTGGTGAGTCGGCAATGCGGCTGGCATATGCGGAGTCACCTCACCCGGCGCTGACGCGGGGTCTTTTGTTAATCCAGGAACTGGCTGAGCGCAGATTTGCAGGCTCGCTGATCGATGCCGTCATCGGCTATACCACCCTCACTCTATTTTTTAACCCGTCTCAGCTGGAGCGGGATCGCGTTGAATCCTGGTTATGCGAGCAAGCAGAAAATGTCGTCCCACACGACTCAGAATTAACTGGGCATTCCACGCCCGACGTCGTTCTACCAGTTTTCTACCACCCCAGTGTCGCGCCTGATCTGGAATGGCTTGCGCACGAGAAGGGGCTCAGCATCGATGACATCATTGCGACACACACCCAAACAACCTATTTCGCTTACGCGACCGGCTTCGCACCCGGGTTCTGCTACCTCGGCACGCTACCCAGTCAACTGACCACACCACGGCTGGCAACACCGAGATCTCTGGTTCCATCGGGCTCAGTGGCCATCGCCGACTCGCAGACCGCAGTCTACCCCTGCGACTCTCCGGGAGGCTGGCGCCTGATTGGCTCCTGCCCCAAAGCGCTCTTCAACCTGAACGACGCTCCGCCCTCTGTGCTATCGGTTGGCATGACCGTAAGATTCGAGCCCATCAATGAGGCAGATTTTCGTTTGATGACCCAGGGAAATTCATGAGTTCCCTAAAGATCCATCGATCAGGAATTGCCAGCAGCGTTCAGGATAGCGGTCGAGCCGGTGCGCTCCATTTGGGAATCCCGCCTTCAGGCGCTATGGATCGCTTGGCTTTGCTCAGCGGTCAACATCAGCTCGGGCACCATCAGGACGAGGCCGCAATAGAAATGGCCTATGCAGATTTCGCCGCCACACCTGCTGAAACTTGCCGCATGGCCGTTACCGGCGCCCCTGTCTGTGTCACGGTCGACCAAAGTGAGATCCATTTGAGAGAGCCACTGACTGTCAGAGCCGGTCAAACGATCGCAATTAAAGCGACGGCCGAAGGTGTCTACAGCTACCTACATGTGTCGGGTGGAGTCGCCACGCCGCCGCAACTGGGCAGCCGCAGCACGTCGCCTCGAGAGCGTATTGGCGGGCTGCGCGGGCGCTTCCTACAGGACGGTGATACCCTCCCCGTCGGGCCGAATCAAACAGAAACCGGCCTAGAGGACCCAAAACTCCATGCCCCCGCATCGACCGGGATACTGTGGCTTAGATTTGTGGCGGGCTTCCAATACGCTGAATTCGCCGAGTCCGCCATCAAGCAACTTCTAGCAGATGAATTTATTGTGACCGCCAAGGCCAACCGGATGGGAGTGACGCTCAGCGGAGCCAAGCTGCAATCTGGGTTGACAGCGCTGCTCTCAGAGGCCACCTGCTATGGTGCTATTCAAGTGCCTCCGGATGGCAACCCCATCATTCTGTTGAATGACCGACAAACCGTAGGTGGCTATCCAAAACCCGGGGCCGTCATCGCCAGCGACTGTCTTCGACTTGCACAAGCCAGGCCCGGCCAAAAGGTGCGTTTCGCCGCATGCCGCCCTGATGAGGCAGATCGAATCAGTTGGCTTGAGCAACACTACGTCGAGACTCGCCTCCGTGACGTCGTCTGACCCCATTGCTGCCTCCGAGGCGATTGAGTCACTCCTCGTCCGGCATAACCATCGCGGTATGGCACAGCTGCGCACGGAGATGGCACCAGGCTATTTGCTAAGGGCCGCCAAGCAGATCAGGGAATGCAGGGGACGCGTTTACATCCTGACGGGCTTCCCGGTGGGAACATCATTTGAGACCGATGGCCCAGCGGGTGCAATGGCCCTCTATCGCCTGTGTCGGAGGCATCATAGCGACCCAGTTATCCTTTCCGACCCGACGGTTGTCAGTGCCCTGCTGGATGACTTCTCCTGCGTCAGCATCCCACCTGGCGCTCAAGAAGAAACGCGTGAAGCGGCAGCGGCGCTATATCAAAAGCATCCGCCTTCGCTCGTGATCAGCATAGAAAGGCCAGGGGCAGCGGCAGATGGGCGCTGTTACAACATGGCGGGAGAAGATATATCCGGTCGCTGCAGTCAGGCGGAGCCCTACCTTAGCCAAGCTAACTGCCCTACCATTGCCATTGGGGATGGTGGCAATGAACTTGGGATGGGTAACGTGCTGGAAAGCCTCTCTTCGCTGAATATCAAGCCGGCCGTCAGTCGTTGTCAGGAACTGATCGTCGCTGATGTATCTAACTGGGCTGCCTATGCGCTTTGCAGGGTAACCGACTGGCTGGCGGGCATCGCCCATGACGCCTTACCAGACATTCAGTCCGATCTTGACTACCTGGTCTCCAAAGGCGCGATCGACGGCGTCACAGGCGAGGCAACCCCTACCGAGGACGGCTTTGCTGTGGCAGAGGGACAGGATCTGGTTAAGGCCGTGCAGGCCTTATTGAAAGCGGAGAAATCACCATGACTGTGGGATATCTCAACGGGAAGTACGCCCCACTGTCGGAATTGCAGATCTCTCCAATGGATCGAGGGTTCCTGTTTGGCGATGGCGTCTACGAAGTGATCCCCTGTTACGACAGCAAAATGGTGGCGATGTCCTATCATATTGAGAGACTCCATCAGTCTATGGACGGTATCGCGCTGTCTTCGCCTCACAGCGACGCTGAATTAATCTTGTTACTCAAGGATGTAGTGGCGCGCAATGGCGGAGGTGATCTGGGGATCTACCTGCAACTCACGAGGGGGGTGGCAGAAAAGCGTCAGCATGCTTTTCCTGAACAGAGCAAGCCCACTGTCTTTGCTTACGCCTTCGAAATCAGCCCGCCTTCAGATGGTTCCCCGGAAACCGCCTCCTGCTTCAAGACCGTAACTCGTCAAGATCAGCGCTGGGGACGATGTCATATCAAATCGACCGCACTGTTGGGTAATGTGCTGCATATGATGGAAGCGGTAGCAGAGGACGCCGAGGAGGTACTGTTATTTAACGAGCGTGACGAACTGACTGAGGCGGCAGCCTGCAACGTGTTTGTTGTATCGCAAGACAAAATACTGACGCCCGAACTCGATCACCAGAAGCTCCCGGGCGTCACACGGCGGCAGTGCCTTGAGCTGATCGAGGCACATACCAACTGGCCCGTAGAAGTTCGTCCTGTGAGTCGCAATGAAGTGATGAATGCGCAAGAGGTATGGCTGAGCTCCTCAACCAAAGAGCTCGCGCCCGTCATATCAATCGATGGCAGCCCGGTTGGTAATGGCCTTCCAGGCGCTCGCTGGTCCGCGGCGCAGAAACTGTTTCAACAGCACCGCTTTAGCAGCCCCTGATGTCACGCGCTACAGTGGTTCATATCGACCTCGGGGCCATCAGCGCCAATATCGCGACACTGCGTGCGCGATTGGCGACCCAAAAATTTATGGCTGTCGTCAAAGCAGATGCTTATGGCCATGGCGCGGTGCCTGTGGCAACGCATATCGAGCCCGACGTGGATGCGATTGCGGTCGCTTTCACTGAAGAAGCCGTCCTGCTGCGCGAGGCCGGCATCAGCAAACCACTACTTATTCTCGAAGGGCCCCATTCAGCCAGCGACCTTGCCCTGATCTGTAAGCTCGATCTGTGGCCGGTTGTGCATTGTGAGGAACAAGTAGAGTGGTGCCAGGCGTCTGGCAGCAATTTGTCGCATGCTTGGATCAAGATCGATACCGGCATGCATCGTCTGGGGTTTCGACCCGAAGAGCTCGCTTGGGCAAGGGAATCCCTGCAAGGCTCTGGCGTCCAACACTTAACGGCAATGTCCCATTTGGCTTCAGCTGAGGACCCCGAGGCATCCCTGACGCTGTTACAACAGGAGCAGTGGGGCGAGCTTGCAGGAGCATGGGGGGAGGAAGTCAGCCTGCACAATTCCGCCGCGAGCCGTTTGGCCCTGGATTCACACAGCGATTGGGTCAGGGTTGGTTATGCGCTTTACGGTGGTCAGGTAACTGGGCTAGAGGCGGAGCAGCCCCTGCAAGCAGCAATGCAGCTGATAAGTGAAGTGATCGCTATGCGCAGCGTCCCCCGGGGCGAATCGGTTGGCTATGGTGGGCGTTGGACCGCCCAACGAGACAGTGTTGTCGCTACGGTCCCAGTGGGTTACGGAGACGGCTATCCATGGGGCGCCGCCGATGGCACACCGGTCGGTATCAATGGCCACATCGCGCCGCTGGCCGGGCGTGTCTCTATGGACATGTTGACAGTGGATGTCACCGACTGCGGGGATATCTCACTTGGCACTCCAGTGACTTTATGGGGAGATCAGCCCCAGATTGACGAAGTGGCTCGACATAGCGGCACCATCGGCTACGAATTGATGACCCGCCTCACCGCAAGAGCCCCACGCCACTATCACTCATGAGAGGCCACTAACTATTACAACGATTCGCACCGAGCGCGACTGCAACGCAGCGAGGCGTCAGCAGCATGGGTGACAACCTGCACAGCTCAGAGCCGCTCCTCGCTGCGATCGACCTTGGCAGCAATTCCTTTCATCTAATGATTGCCAAATCCGAATTTGGTGAATTACGGCCCGTGCAGGCTTTGGCCGAAAAGGTACAGCTGGGCGAAACATCCAGCGCTGCAATACTTACCCAAGGTGCGATCGAACGCGGCCTCGCCTGTCTCGAGCGATTCAAGCAACTCATCGACAGTACGGCCCCAGCGAAGCTGCGAATCGTTGGCACCAATGCATTGCGACGTGCCAAAAACCGTCAAGATTTTATTGAACCTGCAGAACAGATTCTGGGCGCACCCATCGAAGTGATCTACGGTCGCGAAGAGGCCCGCCTGATCTATTTGGGTGTGGCTCATACCTTGTCAGATGACGAGGACACCCGGCTGGTGGTTGATATCGGTGGCGGCAGCACTGAGTTCATTTTAGGCCAGCGCTTTGAGCCATTGCGCCTTGAGAGTCTGCAAATGGGCTGCGTCTCTTATGGAGAGGCCTTTTTCCCGGATGGATATATCACCAAGGAGGGATTTGACGCTGCTTACCACAGAGCGCGGATAGAGGTTTCGCACATTCGGCGCAACTACCACAGTGAGTCATGGCAAGAAGCGGTAGGCTCATCAGGCACCCTGCGTGCGATCGAGGGTCTGATTATCACCGCCGGCTGGCGGGAGGACGGAATCGACCGAGATTGCCTGACGCGGTTGCGGCAACAGCTACTTGAATTTGACCACTTTAATGACATTGATCTCGCTGGGCTCAGCGACACTCGTAAAGGCGTCGTCACAGCGGGACTCGCCATCACCACGGGCATTTTTGACGGCCTGCAAGTGCCCCTTATGCGCACATCTACCGGCGCGCTGCGCGAGGGCGTGATCTACGACCTCATAGGACGATTCAGCCATGAGGATGTGCGAAAGCGCACAATCAAAGCAATGCAACAGCGGTATTCTGTTGACCAGACGATTGCCGACTTGGTTTCTCATCGGGTGGCGCTGTTAGCCGAGGCGACGCGGGCCAGCTGGCAACTGAAAGATAGCGACCTCGAGCTACTTGAGTGGGCGGGAGCCCTCCATGAGATCGGTGTCGCCATCTCACAAAAAAACTACTCTCTGCATTCGGCATATCTGGTGCTCAACACGGACCTACCCGGCTTCGCTCAGCAGGATCAGGAAGTGATGGCCACGCTGATCACTGGCCTAAAGGGCAAAGTGAGATCCGAGGTTCTGCAGCCGATCGCCCCACGCAAACGGCGCACCGTGTCAAGAATGATGGTGTTACTGCGCCTCGCGGTGATTTTGAAGCACGTTGAGGCTGTGGAAACGTTGCCGGATCTGAGTGTGTCTGCCGACGAAGAGACCCTGACTATGAGCTTTCCTGAGCAATGGGGGGCAGATCACCCCCTCACCGTGTGGGAAATCGAACAGAGCACTGCCGCAATGGAAAAGCTGGGCGTGTTGGTTGTGCTGAAAGCCAGCTGAGCTAACAGGCTGCTACAGGTCGTAACCGCGTTCATCGTGTAAAACGATGTCGAGCCCCGCGGTTTCATCCTCCTGATCCACCCGCACCGTAACAATCATATTAACAACGCGCAGCAGGACCCAGCTCACAATCGCGGTGTAGACGAAGGTGGCGACAATCCCGGTAAGCTGAATTCCCAACTGACCACCAATGCTCGTCACACCATCAGAAAAACCGTTGCCGCTAAAGAGCCCCAGCGCTGGCGAACAGAAAATACCTGCCATCAGCAGTCCGAGCATGCCGCCGACCCCATGAACCGGGAAAACATCGAGGCTGTCGTCAATATTGAGTCGGTTTTTGAGCGTAATCGTTGCGAAGTAACAGACCACGCCCGCAGAAAGCCCGATCACTACCGCACCTGCCGGCCCTACTGATCCCGATGCGGGTGTAATCGTTCCCAGTCCAGCCACCATGCCTGTGACAATGCCCAACACTGAGGGCTTGCCGTGGCGAACCCATTCCATGGTCATCCATGCTAACGAACCGCATGCCGCCGAGAGGTGCGTCACCAACATTGCCATAGCGGCACTGCTGTCTGCAGCCACCGCCGAGCCCGCATTGAAGCCAAACCAGCCAACCCACAGCATCCCTGCCCCTGTGACTGTCATGGTGAGATTGTGAGGAGGCATGGCCGTTGTGCCAAACCCCCTCCTGCCACCTAATGAGGTGGCCGCAATCAGCGCAGCCACCCCGGCAGTAATATGCACAACAGAGCCTCCCGCAAAGTCCTGAAGCCCCATATTGCCCAGCCAGCCTCCCCCCCATACCCAGTGGCAAATGGGTGCATACACCAACACCAACCAGAGAGAACTGAAGATCAGCATGGCAGAAAAGCGCATGCGCTCCGCAAATCCGCCGACAATGAGGGCCGGGGTGATGACAGCGAAAGTCAACTGGAACATCACAAACAGCGTTTCAGGGATGGTGCCGCTCACGCTGTCCATCGTCACTTTCGCAAGAAAGAGATTGCCCAAATCACCTATCCACGGGCCCTGCTCGACGCCAGCTGACCCGAAAGCGAGGGTATAGCCAATAACGAACCACAACACCGACATGAGTGCGGTCAGCGCAAAGCACTGCATGAGCACCGACAGCACATTTTTAACCCGTACCAATCCCGCATAAAAAAGAGACAGGCCGGGAATCGTCATAAACAAAACCAAAGCGGTGGAAGTCAGCATCCAGGCGGTGTCAGCCCCCGAAAAATCGTCTGCTAATGCGGGCGCGCTGCACAGCAAAGGCAATGTCAGGGCAATAAAGAGTCGGCTGGCACGTCCAGTCATGGGTCGGTTTCCTCAGCGGGTGTTTGGCAAGAGTGTGCCACACGTCGATGCCCAAGCCCACCGGTCGGGGGCAGGGACTGATTGAGAATCTGGCCGCGCAAGACTATTCTCCGCAATCTTCCGATGACAACTCGCCCTATGCACAAATTTCTTTGCCTGATCGTCGTTCTGGCCCCTGCTCTCATCGCCCACGCTGAGACAGCCTCGAGCAGCCGCAACCTCATCCTCATCATTGGAGACGGATTCGACGATCAGCATGTCACCATGGGCCGCAACTATCTGGCAGGCATGAGCGGGAAATTGATTCTCGACACAATGGCGTATCGGGCATCGGTGCAAGTGGAAACCGTCTCCGAACAGGGACAACCGCTGTACGTGGCTGATTCCGCCAACACTGCGACATCACTGGCCACCGGCGGCGTCACTCAGATCGGTCGGATTGCCACCGATATTGAAGACAACGATCTGACCACCATCGCCGAACGAGCGCTCAGCAGCGGCTTCAGGGTCGGGCTAGTCACGACGTCATCGCTGACCGATGCGACACCGGCGTCTTTCCTAGCGCATGTGTCGGCAAGAAGCTGCGAAGGCCCCGAGGAAGTGCTGGGTAGCACCTATTACGGCATACCGCAGCCCGCCTGCCTCAGCGATGCGCGGGATAACGGCGGTCCAGGATCCATCGTCGAACAGCTGGTTAACAGCGGCGCCCAAGTACTGCTGGGCGGGGGCACTAAGTTCCTGCGGCAAAACACTATCGATGGCGAGACGGTCGCAGAAATGGCCACCGCCCGGGGCTATCGCCTTCTGGATCGCGAAACCGACCTGGACTCTGTCTCTCTCGACAAACCGATTCTGGGTACCTTTGATGAAGAGACTCTTGAGGTACGGTGGCAAGGCACTGATGCGCGGTCTGGCGAGGAGACCGAGACTAGCTGGTTACATCATTTATCGGATTACCTCGGCGACGCTGAAGAACCCGAGCCAATGGCTTGCGAAGCCAATCCCGACTACGCGGGAACCCCGTCCCTGGCCAGCATGACCCGCCTGGCGATTGAACACCTCTCTAAAGATAACCATCGTGGGTTTTTCCTGATGATCGAGTCAGCCTCCATCGACAAGGAGTCGCACAAACGCAACCCCTGCGGTTCAATTGGGGAAATAGAGCAACTTGAAGAAGCACTGATACTAGCCATGCAGTTTGCCTCTCAAAACCCCGCAACGGGCATTCTTGTCACCGCTGATCATGCTCAGGCCGCCCAGATCCTGCCCGAGCCCAGTCTTTATTCCGGCTATCCCATACCCATCTACTCTCCGGGATTGACCGCGCGCGTGGAGACCCCTGAAGGAGGGATGATGCGAATCAACTACGCGACTAATAATGGCTTCAGCGAAGAGCATACTGGAGCCAATGTCCCGCTATTTGCCAATGACATTATGAGCCAGCGTCTGACACCCTTCCTTCGGCAGCGCGAGGTCCATGACGCCATGAGCGCGTTTTTGCTGCATGCCGACGACGCGCGAATCCACACACCCAGTGACGATTGACCCCGCTGTAGAAGCTCCGTCAAATCAAACGAGACCCGCCTCCACGATCATCACCTGCAAGACGATCTGAGAGCCCAGCGGGCGAAAGACCGAAGTGCGGCTTAAAGATTGACCCAGGTGTTCAGTGCGCGAAGCCGGAATACCACGCCATTGATTTTCAAAATCACGCTATCCGGCAGAATCTCCCTTACCTCAATCAACCCTGCCCGCTGACCTACGCCCAGCTGCTGCTGGTTAAGCGTCACCGTGGACTGCCCCTCGGCGTCGAAACCGTGCGCCGAGTAAACAATGGTCGGCACTTGGTCCTTCTGCTGCTGAGACAAGTTCTCCAGAAGGACTGCCGGATGAGGCATAAGTCTGCTTTCCCCCAGCACTTGAGCCGCCTCCTCAATCGCCGCAGCCAAGTCTATAGGGGGCGCGATCGAAGGCGCTTGCTCGTTATCAGCCTCCGCAGTTGACGATACCGCGTCGACGGTTTGCTTTGGACCACCGTCCACAAAGCCGGTTAATGCATCGGTGTCGGCGTCAGCCCACATTTGACTATTTAGCTCCGCAACGGACGCCTGATCAACCGAGGGGTCCACAGCTGCTGGATACTCGGTGATGCCAGCTCCGGCGTCTGCGGCCGATTGGGATAAGCGGCCATCATCAACTCCCGGACCTCTAGTCTGCGCACGGGCCGCGACACCTGTCTGAGACGGGCCTGGAGAAAAAGACGGCTTGCTACTATGGCCTTCCGGTTCTGTTGTGATGTTACTAGCGGTAGCCCCCTCAGCTAGTGAATGGGCAGGCGCCGCCACCCGCGCGTCCTTGCCACTGATGAGCCAACCCACCGCAACACCGAGCAACAGGCAACACAGCACGATAAGCGGCATCCGGCCACTGCGCTCCTTCTCTGGTTCAACTGGCTCATGAACTGCCATTGAATCCAATGGCGATTCACGATTCTCAGATCGACGAAGCGCATCCAGAATCAGAGACACTGTCTTACCTCGGCAGCACGCGGCAACGCTGCACTCGCGGAGGCGAGCGTGACACTTTCGCCCAGCTCGTCATTCAACGCCTGCAGCGTGCGCACGCCAATCACGCCATCAACCTGCAAACCTGCCATCTGCTGAAACTGCCTGACACGCTCAGTCAAAGCAGGCGTAAAGACCTCAAGCGGAGGTGGTGGCAAATTATCCAGACGGGACAGATCTCTGACCACCCGCGCCACCGCAGGACCGCGATCCCCCTCAGACAGCGGGCCCGCCCAGCCAGGTGGACTTTTCCAAAGATAGTCAAAACCCCCTCGCCAATACGACGCGAGCTCCCTCACCGGCACCTCACACAGGAACGCTTCCGTCCACAGCAGCGCAGTCTCCTGCTCAAGACCGACTATTAATGCCGAACCCGCAAACCCATTGCGGCGTCTTACCGTCAGAATTGCCGGTCGATTATTCGCCAGCAGCAGATCCCACACATCAGCATCGCTCTGCTCACAACGATAACCCTCAGCGGGCGACTGTTCGCAAAGCTCACCTGTGAGAGGCGTCGCTGACACCAAGGACCACAGTCCCTGTTTGGCCGCATCGGAACTGAGGATCCAGGCCTCAGACATCGACATCGTTGGCTCGGGATTGATCGCCTCAGCTTCCTGCCCTTGCGGGTAATCCCCCAGAGGTACCTCAGTGCCCTGTTGGGCCAGTGAGCCCCCACTCTCGGCGTCATAAAACTCCCTGCCCCACATCACCACAGCACCCAGTGCGAATAAGACAATCGCGCTCATCAAAACCATGGGGGTTGAGCGGCCTCCACGGTGAGAGCCTTCTGCGCCACCGGCCAGCCCAGAAGAGTGGACGCCGAACGTCTCCCTGCCGGCTTCTTTTACCAAGCCAGCAGAAATCGTCGATTGATCTCGTCCATATGCGCCCATCATCGCCCGGTCGCACAAAAGATTGATCACGCGCGGCACACCGCTGCTAAGTCGATAGACCTCCCTGAGTGCTCCCTGGCTAAAGATCTCAGGCCCATCAGGCAGCCCCGCAACTTGAAGCCGATGGCGCACATAGGTCTGAGTCTCCTGCTCATTAAGAGGGGTCAGATCGAAGCGCGCGGTGATTCGCTGATTTAACTGCCTGAGCTCTGGGCGCGCCAGCATCGTCGCCAGCTCCGGCTGACCTGTGAGAATGATCTGAAGCAGCTTTTTTTCATCTGTCTCCAGATTGGTCAGCAGGCGAATCTGCTCCAGCACATCAAAACCCAAGTGCTGCGCTTCATCGATCATCAGCACGGTGCGCCGCTCTCGCTGATGGTTGCGCAACAAAAATTGGTGCAGCGCATCCGTAAGCGTCTTAAGGCTTTCCGTTTCCCTCGGATAATCGATGTTAAATTCGTCGCAGACGGTCGCCAGGAGCTCGACCGCGCTCAACGCAGGATTAAGGACAATCGCAATATCAGTGTTTTCGGGCAACTGCTCCAGGAGACATCGGTTGAGAGTGGTTTTGCCCGTACCCACCTCACCGGTCAGCAGGATAAATCCACCGCCACTGCCTACTCCGTACAACAAGTGAGCCAGCGCATCCCTGTGACGCGCACTCATGAAGAGGTAGCGGGGATTCACCGCTATGGAAAAAGGAGCATCAGAGAGCCCGAAGTACTGTTGATACATAGTTTTCCGCTTTGCTTCATACGGCGCCGGTTGCGAAGCCATGTTTTGGCACATATGATGCCAAAACTCTGGAGGCGCCCTTCCATTATGCGCGCCGGCCACCCCACTGCACAGCGCATTGACCGAGTGAATAACGACAGCAAATGAGAGGCACTTGTTTCGCTCACGCTCCAGCGCTAGCGTCGCGCTCCTCTCAATACTTATTTTTCAGGAGAAAAAGATAATGGCCTTGCCACCCGCATTACAGAACCGACTAAGACTTCCCGTAGTAGGAGCGCCGCTATTCATTATTTCCAATCCCGATCTGGTGATCGCTCAGTGCAAGGCCGGCGTGGTCGGATCGTTCCCCGCGCTCAATGCACGACCGGAGCCTGTGTTAGAAGAGTGGCTGGAAAGGATAACTTCCGAATTAGCCGCCTACGATGCAGCCCATCCCGATTCGCCCTCAGCACCCTTTGCGGTAAACCAGATCGTTCATGGCTCCAACGCGCGTCTCAAGCACGATATGGACATGTGCGTGAAGTACAAGGTCCCCATTGTCATTACCTCTCTGGGCGCGAAGGAATGGGTTAATGAGATGGTCCACAGCTACGGCGGCATCGTGTTGCATGATGTGATCAATAACCGGTTTGCTAAAAAAGCCATCGAAAAAGGCGCAGATGGACTGATCGCCGTGGCAGCAGGCGCTGGCGGTCACGCAGGAACGACGTCACCAATGGCACTGATTCAGGAAATTCGCGAGTGGTTTGACGGCCCACTACTTTTATCAGGCTCTATCGCTACGGGTGACGCAGTGCTGGCTGCTCAGGCGATGGGCGCAGACCTTGCCTATATCGGATCTGCCTTTATCGCGACCGAAGAAGCTGACGCAGAACAGGGTTACAAGCAGGCTATCGTGGATTACGGCGCCGACGACATTGTTTACAGCAGCCTCTTCACAGGTGTTCACGGCAACTATCTCAAACCCTCGATAGAGGCTGCCGGGCTCGATCCAAACAACCTGCCCGAGAGCGACCCCAGTAAGATGGATTTTGGATCTGCCGGTAATACCGATGCCAAAGCCTGGAAGAATATTTGGGGCTGCGGCCAAGGAATTGGCGCAGTCAAAGCGCTGGACACCGCTGGGGACTACGTGGCAAAACTAAGAGACCAGTATCAACAGGCCAAAGATCGGATCAATGCCCTATGAGCGACCAGAATAAAATACCTCGCAATGCCGACGACGACTACAGCCATGACATCGTCGAACAGCGCCAACAGTTTATCGAGCAGCAGACCGGTGCGGAGCTCAATCACACCAAGCAGTTCTCGTTTGATCCCCATGAGATGGAAGGCAACATCGAGAATTTTTGGGGTGTTGCACAGATTCCGGTTGGCGTAGCGGGCCCACTACTGGTCAATGGCGAACATGCTCAGGGCGAGTTTTACGTTCCGATGGCGACCGTCGAGGGCACGATGCTGGCCTCTTACAACCGGGGTATGAAGGTGATTCATGAGTGCGGGGGTGTCCTGACCACCGTCTCCGAGGAATCCATGCAGCGGTCTCCAGTGTTCATTTTCCGCAACGCCCGACAAGCCAGAGACTTTCAGTTGTGGCTGAAAGACAACTTTGAGGTCATCAAGGCCAAGGCTGAGACCTCGACCTCAGTGGGTAAATTGCATGACATAGAGAGTTACCACGCCCACAGCATGGTATTCACTCGCTTTGATTACTCCACCGGCGACGCTGCGGGCCAAAATATGGTGTCTCGGGCGACCTTTATCGCCTGCGAGTGGATCAACGAGCAGCGCCCCGAAATGCTGCATTACATGCTCTCTGGCAATTTCGACACGGAAAAGAAGACCTCTTCGGTGAACCTACTCAAAACCCGCGGCAAGCGCGTCACCGCGGAGATTACGGTCCCCCGAGACATTTTAATGAAGCACCTCAGGGTCGCGCCGGAGCAGATTGCTTATGGGCAACAGATATCCACCCTGTCTGCAATCCTTACCAATTCATCCAACAACGCGAATCATCCTGCCAACGGCTTGGCCGCTTTGTACATGGCGACAGGACAGGACGTGGCCAATATCGGTGAGTCCAACCAGTGCACGACGTACCAGAGAGCCACGAGCAAGGGAGATTTTTATTTCTCCATCACCCTGCCCGCCCTGATCATGGCGACCTATGGTGGCGGCACCGCCCTGCCGACTCAGCGCGAGTGCCTGCGCATGCTGGGCTGCGAAGGCAAAGGTAAAGCGCTCAAGCTGTGCGAGATCGCCGCCGCATTGGTCGTTGCCGGAGAGCTCTCTCTCTCGGGCGCGGCTCGGGTCGACAAGAAAACTCGCACCAACGAATGGGTTGATGCCCATGAGCGATTGGGTCGCAACCGGTAACGTCACGATCATGAGCCTGACAGGTATTTTGCCAATCCTTCGCTGCCGCGTGCGGCGGGGATTGATCGTTGTGGGTTGCGCCCTGCTGGCTCCCATTGCGCTGGCAGAACGTGGCTCGCATATCACCCTTGAGGAGCCGCTCCCACAACCCGCCTGGGAACTTCCATTGATCGCCAATGGCGATGGCACCGTCACAGACTCGACCTATCTAGGGCGGGTAACCTATGTCGACTTTTGGGCCAGCTGGTGTGGGCCGTGCAGACTATCACTCCCCGCGCTCAACAGACTCAGCAAAGAATTCGCCGCTGAGGATTTTGGCGTAGTGGCAATCAGCGTCGATTACGTCGACGAGGATGCTCTCGACTTCTTGAAGCGCTACCCCGTCGACTATCCCGTTGCCATCGATAAAACAGGCAATTCCGGGCGAGACTTTGCGGTGGCGGGCATGCCCTCCGGCTACCTGATTGGCCGCGACGGTCTCATCAGGGAAGTCCATGTTGGTTTTCGAAAAGGCGACGAGGAATTTTTAAGGCAGCAGATTCAGGAACTTATCGCCGACTCCTAGATCAACACTCGAGCTCTGTACACCTCCTGCAACACCTATCGCTCATCCATAACAAATGGTGGCTCGTAAAGTGGCCATGAGCGAACCCGATGTCCTTTATTACGATGGTAGCTGCCCCCTGTGCCAACGGGAGATGGCCCACCTCGCAAAACTCAAGTCCGACCGGCTGATACTGCAGGACGTGCACGAGCTACCCCCCAGTGATGAAATACCCGATAAGGCAGCGCTACTGCAAAACCTGCATCTCAAACGCGGCTCAGAGTGGGTCACCGGTCTCGACGCGAATGTCGCAGCATGGCAATACACCCGTATCGGGGTTCTCTGGCGCTGGTTGTCTTGGCCATTGATCAAGCCCGCAGCTGATTGGTGTTACCGCCAGTGGGCCACCCGACGATACGCCAAACGTTATCCTCATGGCGTAAAGTCGAGCGCCCCACGGTGACGCCAGATCGCCTATCGGCATCAGATATTGCCGACATGCCGTCGGGGGAGCGAGCACTGCTCATCAACAGCCTGCCCGGCTACAAATCCGCCATGCTAGTGGGCACCTGCGATGCAGAGGGCCAATCGAATCTCGCCATCGTCAGTTCGCATTTTCATCTGGGCTCAAGTCCGCCGCTGCTCGCGATGATCTTGCGCCCAAGTACGGGTCGCAGCGAGCGACACACACTCCACAATCTTTTGGAAACCCAGTGCTGGACGCTAAACGGCTTTTCTCTGGATCACGCCGCGCAGGCACATCAGACCTCAGCGCCCTACCCCAAGAGCGAGTCGGAATTTGATGCCTGCGGCTTTGAGACAGAGTGGCTAGCCGCATTTAAAGCGCCGTTCATCAAGCGGTCACCGCTGCAAATCGGGTGTTTGCTGCGGGAACACCACCCGCTGTCGATCAATGGCACGCATATGATCATCGGCGAAGTGCACTGCTTGCACTACCCCGAGACTGCCCAGCGAAACGATGGCAGCCTTTGCCTGAGCACCATAGGCCTAGTGGCCGCGGCGGGGCTCGACACCTACGCAGAGTCGGGCGCCGAAGTGCGATTCGCTCCCGCTGACATCACCTCTTCTCCACGGCAATTGTAAATCTCGTTTTCACTTCAGAGATCCGTTAGGCTGACCGCCCGCGTGCCAAGCCGCAACGCGCATCGCAGCGGCTAGCTCGGTGCAACACCACTGGACACTTCAAGGACGATACGCCCATGCCCTCTATCAAAACTCTTCTTTATCGACTCGTCACTGGGCTGCTGCTTCTCGCCTCATCGACGGCTCTCGCCAAGGCCGTGCCCGAGCGAACGGATATTGATGCCCAATACAAGTGGGATCTCACCGATATGTATGCCGACGCTTCGGCATGGGAAGCAGACCGGGAGCGTTTCCTGGAAAACCTACCCACGCTGTCCTCACACCGGGGAAAATTGGACGAGAGTGGCGCGCGCCTGCTGCAGGCGGTTGAAAGCATTCAAACCATCGAGGCCATCATCGCTAACCTTTATGTCTATGCCGGTCTCAAAAGTTATGAGGACACCCGCGCCTCAGAGAACGCCGCACGCTTTTCAGAGGCTCAGGGACTTTACTCACAGTACCAACAGGCACTCTCTTACTTCACGCCGGAATTGCTAGCCATCCCCGAAGAGACGCTGGTCCAGTTCATTGAGAGCACCCCGGGGCTGGAGGTCTATACGCACTACCTCGACGAGACCGCGCGAATGCGCCCTTACACCCTGTCCGAGGCGGAAGAGCGGCTGCTGGCAATGGCCTCGGATCCACTCGATAAATTTGATAGCGTTTTCACCGCCATCGACAGCTCAGACCTGTCGTTTGGCACCCTGATTGACTCATCAGGAGACGAGGTTGAACTGACCAACAGCCGCTATGGTGCCTTCCTGCACTCAACTGATAGAAGGGTCCGCGAGGACGCTTGGACAGGCTTATTTTCGAGCTATAAAACGCTCAATCACACGCTCGCCGCCAACTATGAAGGCCATGTGAAAAGCCGCGTATTTTTTGCACGCGCTCGGGGCTTTGACTCCCGACTGGAGCATGCCACCTATACCAACGCCATTCCCATTGAGGTTTTCAATAACCTCATAAAAGCGGCACGGGAAGGTAGTGCACCTCTACAGCGCTATCTCCGGCTCAGAGAGAAAATCCTCGGCGTGGAACGGCTAGAAATCTGGGACATGTACGCCCCCATCGTACCCCCGACAATCAAAGATGTGAGCTTCGATGAGGCCATGGAAATCGTGGCAGAAGCACTCACCCCGCTTGGCGAGGAATACATCGACGTTTTCTGGAAAGGCTACGAGGAAGGCTGGATCGACGCCATGGCCAACCGCGGCAAGCGTGGCGGCGCCTACAGCTGGGGCACTTATACCTCGAAGCCCTATCTCTCCATGAATTTTGAAGGCACCTTAAACAACGTATCGACCCTCGCTCACGAGTACGGGCACTCGATCCATAGCTACCTGACCCGCAATACCCAACCACAGGTGTATGGCGACTACCGCACCTTTATCGCTGAAATTGCCTCGATGACCAACGAAGCCATCTTGATGCAAAAAATGCTAGCGGAAGCTACCTCGCCCGGGGAACGCGCCTACCTTCTTAGCTCCTACCTTGATGAATTCAGGGGCGGCTTTTATCGGCAGGCCTCGTTTGCAGATTTTGAAGCGCGCGCCCACGCCAAAGTCGAGGCCGGAGAAGCGCTGACGGCAGAAGTACTGAACACAATCTATGCCGAGGTATTCAGTGACTACTACGGAGACGCGGTGCACGCCAACGAGCTGAATCAGATTGAGTGGAGCCGGATACCGCATTTTTTACGCAGTGATAATTTTTACGTGTACCAGTACTCCACTTCTTTTGTTGCCGCCACGGCTTTGGCCAAGCAAATTCTTGAAGAGGGAGAACCCGCACGGG
>JBELDB010000003.1:0-51276 GCA_042094525.1 Congregibacter sp.
AGTAACCGTCGAGAGTGTTGGAACTGATACGGATGGCGATGGCGTAGCGAATGATGTTGATGTATGTCCCAATGCCCCTGCGGGTGAGTCGGTTGATGTTCAGGGCTGTGCGCCAGTCCCTACACTGCCCTTTTACGTTTTACTGCTATTAAGCGGACTACTGGGGCTACTAGGCTTGCGCAAACTGAGCTAAGCACTCTCGACCAAAAATATCATGGAGCCTTAAATCGCCACGTAGCGGTGGAGAGCTTGCGCGTTACCAGCGATATCAGCGCGTTCGGTTGGAGAACTTACTTATGAATATTCGACCTACCGCGTTCGTGCTGGACCTCAGTGGACTATTCCGAGTCTTCACTGGCTAATGCTCCAACTACGCTTTTTCCCTAAAAACAGGCGCAAGAGACGGCGGCGGAAATGGGGTTGCCGGTGAACCCGCGTCAATACCAACAATGCCTTATTACTTCATGCTGATGCTGGCGTGCCTAGCGGGGTTATTAGGACTGCGGAAGATTCGAGTCTAGCCAGTCTAATCATCGCTGACTTGGATAGCCCGGTTAGCGCACCGTGGGGCAGACGGCACGATTGGCTTCAAGGAAGCCATAGCGCCTATGTAGCTTCCTGCCCGTTAGCGTTTTCGACACCATCGACGCCCCCATATAATCGTACCTTTCCCATCTTGAGATGCGATGCAGCGGACATTCCTGCAATCTCAGTTAGCGTTCGGTTTTCAGCTGGGAAAATTGCTGGTAACTCTCAAAGTTACGCCGCCCGCGACGTTCTCGAAGAGCAGGATGGTTCGGGATAGGTTCGGACTGCTCCAAATCGAAAGTCAGCGTCCGACAAACACCTTACGATCATTCCTCTTATCAGAGTCTCGCCGGAGCCTCCCCCATCCTCATAATCGATTGGTCATCGATTCAAGTGCTACTAGGCCTACCACTCCATTAGGTGCCGGTGAACCAACTCGACTGCGCATCGAGGACCGACCGGTCTTGAGACGCCACGTAGCGAAGCTTCTCCGCCGCTTGCGGTAAGTGATAACGATAAAAGAACTGGCACGCGGCGACCTTGCCCTCGTAGAAATCAGTGTCGGCCTGCGCGCCTTTTTGCAGTGCCTCCTCAGCAATCAACGCCTGACGTAGCCACAACCACGCGATGACCACATGCCCAAAGGCATCCAGAAACGGCGTGGCACTGGAAAGGCGCGTGACCGTGTCGGGCTCCTGATTCACAGTCTCAATGGTGCGCTTGGCCAGTTGCCAAATATCAGAGAGCGACTCACCCATTACGGAAACCGACCCGCTGCCTGAAGCGGCTTCCAGCGCCGGCTGCATCTCCTCCTCGAAGATGGCGAGGGTCGCACCACCCGCCAGATTCACTTTGCGGCCCAAAAGATCGAGCCCATGGATACCATGGCTACCTTCGTGAATCGGATTCAAACGGTTGTCCCGATACAGTCTCTCCACAGGGTACTCACGGGTATAGCCATAGCCACCCAAAATCTGAATGGCGTGCTTATTGGCCTCGAGGGTGTATTCCGAGGGCCAGGACTTGGCGATAGGCGTGAGGAGCTCGAGCAGTAATGTGAGCCGCTGTGAAGCCGCCGGGTCATCTGAAATGAGCTGCTGATCCACTAGTTGTGAGCAATAAGTGAGCAGCGCGATACTCCCCTCCACTGCCACCTTCTGCTCCATCAAGAGCCGGCGGATATCCGCATGCTCAATGATGGGTAGCATCGGGCTATTTGGATCCTTGTCGCCCGGGTGCCGGCCCTGGGGTCGGGTGCGGGCATAATCGAGCGAGTACAAGTAGCCACCCAAACCTGACATCGTGGCCAGCATACCCACACCGATTCGCGCCTCATTCATCATATGGAACATATTTTTGAGGCCTTCGTTTTCCGCCCCCACGAGATAACCAAAACAATCACCGCCCTCGCCAAAGTTAAGGAGCGTGTTGGTAGTGCCGCGCTGTCCCATCTTGTGATTGAGGCCCGCTAGCGCGATGTTGTTCGATGCGCCCAGCGAGCCATCCTCCTCGACACGGATTTTGGGCACGAGAAAAAGCGAGATGCCCTTCACACCCGGGGGCGCATCCGGGGTCCGGGCCAGCACCATGTGCACGATGTTCTCGGAAATATCCTGCTCGCCGCCGGAGATCCACATCTTGGTACCGGTCAGCTTGTAGCGATCATCGCCCACCGGCTCAGCCATGCAGCGAATGTCGGAAAGTGATGACCCTGCATGGGGCTCAGATAGACACATGGTGCCAAACCAGCGGCCCTCGACCAGCGGCGGCAGGTAGCGCTCGCGTAGCGTTTCGCTTCCGCAGGCCTGCAGCATGTGGGCATTGGAGGACGTCAAGAATACGTAGCCAACAGCCGGGGCATTGGCTGCCTGAAAAATACCTTGCATGAAGTTCGCGACCATGACCGGCAACTGCATGCCACCGAGGTCATGATCAAAGGTCGCCGATGGCAGACCCGCCTCTACAAAAGTCTTGAGGCAAGCTTTGAGTGAATCGGGCGTGACCGCCTGCCCATCTTTAAAGACAGGCTCGTTTTCGTCATGCTCCGCCGCGCAAGGCAGGAACTCTTCCTCGGCCATGTTTTGGCAAAGATCGAATATGGCGGAAATACTCTCGCGATCGTGCTCGCTGTAGCGATCGCTGGCTAGCAGCGATCCCAGATCAAACATTTCATCGAGATAAAAGTCGACGTCGCGTCGATTGACGATCATAGACATAGGGTGCCCCGGCGCTGCCAGATATCAAGGTGAAAGCGGACCCTACAAGAGCTGTATCAAGGGAGCAACGATCGTCGCTGATAAAGAGCATTCGCGGGCTTGATAATGCCGTGTAGGTAAGGAAACCTGAACCTGACCTAGTGGACCTAGCAGGATGCGCTTGTCATTGGAGTGAGGGTGACTGTGGCAGTGGGCCACCCACAAAATTGATCAGTCGCTTGGCCGACCGCTACTCTGTCTGGGGCCTACCAATTCTGGGCGAATCGGTGTGACGTTCTCTGCTTCCAACGCCCTGCGCACGCGCTTGCCAACGCGCCCCTGTTTAACCCAGACATAATCGTGTCGAGGCTCGTGTCCTGAGAAGCCCATGACATGCTCGGTCAAAATCGCCGTCACGTCGTTCAGATCCATTTCAGCACAGGCTCGCAATAAGCGATGGGCCGCATCCTCGATGAAATCGAAGTCAAAGGATTCTTCCTCGGCGCGCATGATCATGGGATGGCCGGTACCCGTTACTGAGGTACCCAGAAGCAACTCTTCATGAAGCTTCTCGCCCGGGCGGAGGCCGATATATTCGAGGTCGATGTGCTCTCCAAACATATTGTCGCGCTCAATGTCGTATCCGCTCAAGCGAATCATCCGCTCGGCCAGTTCGACGATCCGCACAGGCTCGCCCATATCCAGCACGAACACATCGCCTCCGGTGCCTAACGCGCCGGCCTGCAGCACCAATTGGGCCGCCTCGCGGATACTCATAAAGTAGCGGGACACTTCAGGGTGGGTCACCGTAACAGGTCCACCGCCCCTGATTTGCTCGCGGAAAAGCGGCACAACGGAGCCCGATGAGCCAAGCACATTGCCAAACCGCACGATACAAAATCGGGTTTGGGTTTCGATTTGTGAAAGACCCTGCAAAATCAGTTCTGCAAAACGCTTGGACGCACCCATAACATTGGTCGGCCGCACCGCTTTGTCAGTTGAGACCAACACAAAGGTATCGACACCGGCTCGATGCGCCGCCCACGCCGCACTCCATGTACCGTGAACATTGTTGGCCACTCCTTCGGCGACGTTGTACTCCACCATCGGCACGTGCTTGTAAGCCGCCGCGTGGTAGACCGTGTCAACCGAGAAGGTGCGGAAGATCGACTCTAGGCGCTGCTCATCACGCACGCTGCCCAACAAAGTCACCACAGGGAAACGCAAACCCTGACGCTGGCAAAGGCTCTTGATTTCACGGTCCACGCTATACAGCGCAAATTCTGAAATATCGAGGAGGATGAGCTCGCGTGGCGAGGAAGCCAAAATCTGTCGACACAGCTCGGAACCAATACTGCCGCCGGCTCCCGTCACCATGACCACCTTGTCAGTGATACAACGATCAATCAACTCGGGATGCGGCGGCACAGGCTCACGGCCCAGGAGATCATCCAGATCGACATCCTGAATCTGATTGACAATGGCGTTGCCTGAGATCAACTCACTGATCTTGGGGATGGTTCTCACGCGAACAGGGAGGCCAACAAGCGAATTAATAATCGCACGGCGGCGCTCCTGAGAAGCAGAGGGGATTGCGAGTAATACCTGTCGCACCGCATGCTCAGCAACCAAAGCGGGCACCTCGTCAGCGCTCAGCACAGGCCTGCCGTTGATCACTGTCTCATGCAGACTGGGGTTGTCGTCGATGAAGGCCACCACTCGATAGTCGGTGCCATGATTCAAGGCATTCAGCAATTGGCGGCCGGACTCGCCGGCACCGTAAATGATGACGCGTCGCGCATCTGCCCAGCTATTCGCCTGATGCCAGCCCCTGGAAATCAAACGCAGTCCACCGATGCCCACAAACAACAGTAGCCAGTAGACCAACGGCGCCGTGGCGGGCATTGTTGTCTCAGCAAAGAAGATCGCTGCACCCAATGCCACTGTCGAGAGACTAACCGCTTTAACCAGATCCCATACCGCCTGCTGGCCCATATAGCGAATAACAGACAGGTATAGGCCCTGAACACTGAAGATCAGTGCACTGGATATGAGTAATAGGAAAATGATGAGAGGTGGGAGCGATCCAAAAGCGGCGACCTGTGCATCACCACCGATAGCAGCGGCCCCAAAGAGCGCCCCTAAAACGACCACAAGATCGAGGACGAGCCAACCCGAGAAACGAAATGTCGCTGGGAGCGAGCGTCGGGCGAACATCCAGATGACTGCGGAGACCGAATGAGCACTCATCGCACGGAACCGCGATGCCATCTTCTTGACCATACGCACCTGTAACACGCAACTGAATTCCATTTGGATTCAGTCGGTTAGTTGGAAAGCGGTAGTTTAAGCCCTGCGACGCGCGTACACCACAGCCGCTATCGAGGGAATGGCTGATAAAAGTACCAGAAGCACAGGGAATACTCCGCCATTGACAGCCGTCACAGCCAGCGGAAATTGCCACACCACCTGCATTGCCAACAGGCCGAGTGTGACGGTTAAAGGGCCGCCGGTCAGCAACGTCAGGCGCTGGTACGCATGATCACGGTGGGCGACGTGAGGCGGTTCGCCAGACACAATCCTAATGCACAGGGTCATACCTGTGTCGATCAAAAACGGCATCATCAAAATAAGCCAGGCCGCACCTACAATTGGATCAGTGGCTGCGGCCATCAAGCCCAGCAGTGCCAGAAAAAACCCCAGTGGGATAGCGCCCGCATCACCCATAAACAACTTGGCTGGCGGCCAGTTGAACCAGAGCATCGGAGCGCAACACACGAATAGCAGTGCACACAGCCAGCTCAAATCGGCATTCTGCGTGGTGCCAAACACTGCGATGAGACCGAGGCCCGTCGCGACACACAGCGCCTGAGTGGTCACGAAACCATCGGTGCCATCCATAAAGTTGACCAGATTAATACACCAGGCAACACCAACCCCAAACACCAATAACAGCACAACGTGAGCGAAGACATCTGCAAATACCATCCAAGGCAGAGCAATCCCCGCGGCGAGATAGCAAACCAGGCGAACACCACTCGGAATGCCCCACCGATCATCGAGCAAGCCGATGGCCACGAGACCCACCATGATCAGCGAGACCGCCTTACCACCCGGTAGCGCCGAGGTCGACGCCACACTCAGCGCCAGCAAGGTCATGGGAACCACGCCACCACTGACGACCGTCGGGGAGCTGTGCAGGCTCCGCTCGTTGGGGTAGTCAACCAGGCCCAGCCAGGGTGCCACTCGCAGGAATATCCATAGGCCAATGGACGATATCACCCCTAAGACAAGCAAAATCATCACCTAGCTGACCGCTCGTTCGTGAATCGAGACTCCAGTGTCCGGCGAGGCCGCCAGCCCGCAACAGCCGGCGTGGAACCAACCCAATGAGGGGCCGAGAGACCCTGCCAGTAAGTACCAGTTGGGTAGCCTCTCCGCCAATCGAGCAACGCCCCGCCCATGCGGCACAGCCACCTCGGCATCACACCCCACTTGGTTGTCACTGACAGCGCTCGTGAAATCCGTAGTGCGTCGTAACACTCCCCGTCGGTTGCCGAGAGTGTCCCCTCGCCCTTTGGCGCACCTGAGTCGCCCAGTGCGCAACTGACCAGCAGCTCCACCAGGTCTTCACGCCCCACCATGCTGCGACGTCCGATAGCGGGCAATAGGAAAGGCCACCATCTCAGCAGTCGATCCATCGTTTTCAAGTTCGCGGTGAGCTCAGCATCGTAGACCAGACCGGGGCGGACTATCGTCAACACGCAAGAGCTCCCAGCGCAGAGTTCGGCCAATGCTTGCTCCGCTTGCCATTTGGAAGCTGCGTAACCCTCAGGGGGCTCCGGGTAGTGTTCTGCTGCTGCTTGAGGAGACAGCGCGTCGGCGGGCACCACATTCATAGAGCTGACATGAACAAAGTGGGACACACCCGCCGCCACAGCAGCCTTTGCAAGGCGAATCGTCCCTTCCACATTGACGCGGCGAAAATCGCTTTCTCCGGCGGAGCGATGCGCCACACCTGCGCAATGGATAACGCAAGATATCTCTGCGAGTAACGCGTCCGAAGATGGCTCGACATCCGCCATATTGTAATAGGCCCAGCCGCTCTCACCCTTACTGTTGGTATGTCGCCCTGCGAGACGCAGGGGTAGCGCTCGCTGGTCAAGCGCCGCGCGAAGCGCGGCGCCAACATAGCCTGTGGCACCAGTCAGTAAAATCATGGCGCCCGACTGTCAGAACTGCTACTGGAGTCGAATAACACCACGATTTTTCTCAACCGTAGCAGGCCCAATGCCCTGAACCGCTGCCAACTCATCAATATGCTCAAACGGGCCGTGCGCTTCTCGGTACTCGATAATACGGTGCGCCTTGGCGAGACCGACCCCCTGAAGTGTCTCAGCCAATACCTCCGCGCTGGCCAAATTGACATTGACGGGTTCGTTAGCCCAGCTAGCGAGGGGTCCCATCCCGACAAGCAGGGCGCACAGTGCAAACAGATTCACGATCCATCCGGAGCGCTTTTTGTCTGTGCGGCAGTGAGAAGCACTGGGCATTGATGTTGTGAGCTGTGATTTCATGTTTTCTTCTCCATTAGTCTGTTTTGAATACCCACTAACGTGGGCAGCAAATGACTATGGGCGGGCTGATGCCATCCAGACAGATCACAGAACACTTGGCATGTTGATTGACCCGAATCCATGTCCGATTTTCGCCCAGCACCCTTGACCAAAGAGCATCGCTTCAGCTGCTCGCTTGAGCATCCAGCGCAGAACGAATCTGTGCTGCTGTAGCCGCCGGATCCCGAGAGGCCGTAATGGAGCGACCGACTACCAGGTGCGTTGCGCCGGCCGAGACTGCCCCCTCCGGCGTCACGATTCTGCGCTGATCACCTGCTGCATCGCCGGCCCGACGAATTCCAGGCGTGACAAGCAGAAACCCTTTCCGCTGCCGGGCCGACAGCACGGCGGCCTCAGCAGCGGAACAGACCACGCCGTCGAGACCTGCATCTTGCGCCAAAGTCGCCAGCTGACAAACACGATCGATCGGCTCATCGTGGCATCCAAGCTCAACGAGGTCCTCTTGACCCATGCTGGTGAGCACAGTCACGGCAACTAGCAAAGGTTGATGCGGTGCGTCATTTAACGCCTCTTTGGCAGCGCGCATCATTCGGGTGCCTCCTGAGGCGTGCACGTTAACCATCCAGACACCCAGATCAGCGGCGGCTCTCACGGCCTTGGCCACTGTGTTGGGGATATCGTGAAATTTTAGATCGAGAAAAACGTCGAAGCCCTGGTCCTGCAACTCGCGCACCACGTCAGGACCCGCCAACGTGAAGAGTTGTTTTCCCACTTTGAGACGGACTATCTTGGGGTCGAGCTGCGTCGCCAGATCTACCGCCGCTTTTGGAGAGTCAAAGTCGAGGGCCACGATCAAATTACTGCCTGCGTCAGCCATGGGTCTGCTCCAATGCGCCACCACGATAATGAATCGAGTCCCAGTGACGGCAGCCAGGGCATCGCCAGTGCCGCGCTCTACCTGTGAACCCGCAATGACCGCATTGGTAACCCTCCTCGGCCGCGGTAAGTTGGTCAAACACCTTCCGCTCTGGAAGCGACGATCCAGCGTCGAGACGTTTCAGCACTAACGAGGCCGCTACCGACACCGAGGGTTGTTCTTCGAGCGTACCTCTCAAAAAGTCCTCGGCGACTTCCGTACCCCGCGCCCGCTCCAATTCGGCGGCCAGCGTGAGTGCGAGCAACGGAGATTTCTGTATGGCGTAGTAACGCTCAAGTGAAGCCAGATACAAGGCATCATCGGGATGAGCTGCGCAGATATCCTGCAGTAGCTTTAACATCTCGGGTGTGCAGGTTCGATCACTGCCCATAATGAGCTGAAAGGCGTCGAATGCGGCCACAGGATCTTCGATCGACAGATTCAGATTCGCCAAACCCATGCAGGCACGCAAATCTGCGGGCTGATCTCGCAATGCATCCTCATACAGCCCCCTCGAATTGTCGAAGTCACCCTGCCCAAGCGCGGCTTCAGCCAACTCACACAGGTATTGGCCTCTTAATTGCTCCGCAGGCTGGCCCTGCCCGGATGCAGGCTGGCCCGCTTCGTCTACCAACGCTATCAACTGCTCGGCAATCGCGACCGCAGCCTCCCAATCCCGCTGTGCTTCATATACATCCAGCAAGTGCCGTTGAGCCGTGGCACTGAAATCCGCAGATTGTTCGGCAAGATCCACCAGCAGCTGCTCGGCGCGGTCATAGAGCCCGGCGGCGATAAAATCTCGGGCCAACTCAAGATGCGATTGGTGCAGCTGAACGGCTGAAAGTTGCGGTCGCATCAGCAGGTTCTGATGAATTCTGATCGCCCGATCCACCTCGCCTCGCTTTCGCAGCACGCTGCCCAAAGCGATATGAGTATCCAGCGTCTCCTCATTGACAGCCAACGCCTCCGTAAAGGCGTCTACGGCATCTTCTTCTTCACCATCCAGTAAGAAATTGAAGCCGCGGTAATACTGCGAGGGCAATTGGCTGCGCTCAGCCACATCCATCCGCAGTCCACCTCTGCCTAGCGTCCAGCCGGCCGCCACCGCTAGCACAAGCAGCAGCAGCAAGAGCGCGTTATTGAGAATCACGCTCGGTGCCTTTCTCTCGCGCAGCCATTAGCCGATCGCGCTCTTTGCGCAGACGACGGATAGTCGCCGCTCGCCTTAGCGCTAGAAGTGCACCCGCTGCAAGTCCCACGGCGACGCCCACCGCCAAAGCAGCGAGCACCCAAATAGCTACCGGTTGCGCGGGTAACTGAAAAACAATGAGATCAAGCGGCACTTCATAAGTGTTCTGCAGGGAGAACAGCCCGCCGACGGCCACTGCGCCGACCGCAAGCAGCAGCGTCAGCCCCTGTCTTAACCAGCGCACGGTCAGAATCCGGACTTAACAGCCCGGTTTACCCGTTCACGCAATTCTTTTCCGGGCTTGAAATGGGGCACGTGCTTGCCACGAAGCGCCACGGTGTCGCCGGTTCTAGGGTTCCGACCCTCTCGGGGCTCTCGATAGTGGAGGGAGAAACTGCCGAATCCTCTGATCTCGATTCGCTCTCCCGATGACAAGGTCTCGGACATCTGATCGATAAGCAGTTTCACTGCCAACTCGACGTCTTTGGCGCTCAACTGGCTTTGACCATCGGCCATCAAGTCAATTAATTCGCTTCGCGTCATCGCTTCATCCCAGTCACACTCAACTGCATTCTGGCCGACACCCCCTGTGTTGGCAAGTCGTTAATTTTAATACGGTTTATGGACGGGTCTATCAGCCTGCGACGAAGGAAAAAAAAAGGCCGGCATAAGCCGGCCCCGTGACTTTCGAAGTGGATTAGGAATCTTCCATCTTCGCCTTGATCAGATCACCAATCGTGCCCGGAGAGGACGCATCATCCTGCTCCTTCAGCGAGGCAACCGCTTCTTTCTCGTCGTCAATGTCCTTGGCTTTAACGGAAAGCCCCAGCCCGCGGCTCTTGCGATCCACGTTAACGACTTTAGCCTCTACCGAATCACCCACACTCAGAACAGCGCGCGCGTCATCAACCCGGTCAAAGCTAAGATCAGCTGCCTTCAGGTAGCCCTCCACCTCGTCAGAGAGCTTGATAACAGCTCCTTTGGCGTCCACTTCTGTGACGGTGCCTGTCACCAGGCTGCCACGGTCGTTGTCGCTGACATACAGTGAGAAAGCGTCTTCCTCAAGTTGCTTGATGCCTAAAGAAATACGCTCACGCTCGGGATCGATTGACAGAATCACCGTCTCGATCTCGTCACCCTTCTTGTAGTTGCGAACGGCTTCTTCACCTGTTTCGTTCCAGCTGATGTCACTCAGGTGAACGAGTCCGTCGATATCGCCGTCGAGGCCAATAAAGATGCCAAAGTCGGTGATGGACTTGATGCTGCCGGAGATCTTGTCGCCCTTAGCGTGGTCCGTAGAAAATGCATCCCAGGGGTTCTGCGTACACTGCTTGATGCCCAGAGAAATGCGGCGGCGCTCTTCATCAATGTCGAGCACCATGACTTCCACTTCATCACCAAGCTGAACGATCTTGGAGGGATGAACATTCTTGTTGGTCCAGTCCATTTCGGAGACGTGCACCAGACCCTCGACACCCTCTTCGATCTCGGCAAAGCAGCCGTAATCAGTCAGGTTAGTCACCGTGGCCACAACACGGCTGCCTTCAGGATACCGACCGGTAATCTGCACCCATGGATCTTCGCCCAATTGCTTGAGACCCAATGAAACTCGGTTGCGCTCGCGATCGAACTTGAGGATTTTGACATCCATTTCCTGTCCGACTTCCACGATTTCACTGGGGTGCTTGATGCGCTTCCAAGCCATGTCGGTAATGTGCAGCAGTCCGTCCACACCGCCGAGATCAACAAACGCACCGTAGTCGGTCAAGTTCTTGACCACGCCTTTCACTGACTGGCCTTCCTGCAAGTTTTGCAGCAGCTCCTCGCGCTCAGCACTGTTGGCAGACTCCATGACCGCACGTCGTGACACCACTACATTATTGCGCTTCTGATCGAGCTTAATGACCTTGAATTCAAGTTCCTTGCCCTCAAGATGCGTCGTTTCTCGAATGGGGCGAACGTCAATCAATGATCCCGGCAAGAAGGCGCGGATGGACTCAATGTCGACCGTAAAGCCACCCTTGACCTTGCCATTGATCACGCCCATGACAACCTCATCGGCCAAGTGAGCCGCCTCGAGACCTTTCCACGCCTCAGCTCGCTTTGCTTTCTCCCGTGAAAGCTTGGTTTCTCCAAAACCGTCTTCGACGGTTTCGAGAGCAACCTGCACTTCATCACCGACGCTGAGACTGCACTCACCGTTGGCGTTAGTAAATTGGTCCAGGGGAATGACCCCTTCTGACTTCAAACCGGCGTGGACAGTGACCCACTCGTTATCGATATCGATAACGACACCCGTGACGATTGATCCGGGTTCCATATCAACGGTTTGGAGGCTTTCTTCAAATAGTTCGGCGAAGGATTCGCTCATGATGATGTTCCTGCATTACGGAGTGTGCCCACTCCTGCCGGCTTCCAGACCCAGCCGGGTTTATTGTCGAGACGCGTCGGCGGGGTCCAGCCGTGACTCCGATGCGTCGCTTAATAACTCGCGCGAACCTGCCAGATCGCAGACTGCCCGCAAGACTTCGTCAGCGGACAGCTTAGTACTGTCGATGACGATGGCATCCTCTGCTGGCACAAGCGGAGACACAGTGCGGGACTGATCCCTAGCGTCTCTTTCCTGTATGTCAGTCAGAAGGCGCGCGAGACTAACACTCTCCCCCATACCCTGCAACTGATGGAAACGCCGCTCAGCACGGGCTTCGGCGCTGGCGGTCAGGAATATCTTGAGGGGTGCCTCTGGAAATACAACGGTGCCCATGTCGCGACCATCAGCCACCAGGCCTGGCGGTCTGGCCAGCTCTTGTTGTCGCAAAAGCAGTGCCGCGCGCACAGCCGGCAAAGCTGCCACGGTAGAAGCGTCCCGACCTCCCTCCTCCGACCGAATACCTGAGGTCACATCCTTGCCAGCCAGCCACACCGAAACGCCAGCGTCGCCCGGTCGAAAACTGACATCGAGGGTGCGCGCAATATCGGAGACCGCATCACTGTCTTCCAATGCAACTGCGTCATGTCGACAGGCAAAGCCCACTACACGGTATAAGGCGCCGCTGTCGAGAAGATGCCAACCCAATACCCTAGCCAGGTGCTGGCTGAGCGTTCCCTTGCCGGCCCCGCTGGGTCCGTCAACACAAATGACCGGTGATGGATGGGTCATTCCTCAATGACTTCCAGGCGCAATCCGGTCTGCACTGACATCTCCGCAAAACCCGGGAAGGATGTTGCCACGTGAGCGCAGTCAGTCACTTTAATTCGATCAGACGCTCTGAGGGCCGCCATGGCGAAACTCATGGCAATTCGGTGGTCGTGATGAGTGGTGATCACACCGCCAGACATCTCTCCGCCTACCACCTCGATGCCATCGGGTTGCACAGTGTTCTCAATACCCAATTGCGATAGCCCTTCCGCCATGCTGGCAATTCGGTCGCTCTCTTTCACACGCAGCTCTTCAGCACCTCGGAGCACGGTGGTTCCCTCTGCGCAGGCTGCCGCGATCAAAACAGCAGGTAATTCATCAATCGCAAGCGGCACCGCCTCGACAGGAATCTCGATCCCTTTCAACGGTGCGTAGCGAACACGGAGATCCGCGACGGGCTCGCCTCCAACCTTGCGCTCATTCACTATCTCAATGTCGGCGCCCATTGCTCGCAAAATCGTAATGACTCCGTCTCGAGTCGGATTTATTCCCACGTGCTCCAGAGTGAGATCCGAGCCCGGCGCAATGGAAGCACCCACCATAAAAAAAGCTGCGGACGAAATGTCAGCGGGGATATCGATATCCGTGCCCTTGAGCGACCCACCCCCCTCGAGGCTGATTCGGTCCTCGTCAACCTCAACCTCATAGCCGAAGCCGGTTAACATCCGCTCCGTGTGATCTCGGGTGGGCGCCGGCTCAGTGACACTGGTGCGACCGGCGGCAAAGAGTCCCGCCAGCAGCACACTCGACTTTACCTGAGCACTGGCAACCGGCAGATCATAGTGAATGGCCTTGAGCGCGCGGCCTCCCTGAATTTCCAGTGGCGGACAGCCCTCGTGTGAACTGATGAGCGCTCCCATTTGCGACAATGGCGTAATCACCCTGGCCATGGGCCGCCGCAATAGCGACTGGTCGCCTGTCAAAATACTGTCGAAAGATTGTCCGGCGAGCAGACCGGACATCAGGCGGATGCTAGTCCCCGAGTTGCCCACGTCCATAACGCGAGCGGGCGGTGTTAACCCAAGCAGACCGACGCCTTCAATCGTCAGGCGCCCCGATTGCGGATCCGTGATGTCGACACCCATCTCCCGAAAAGCGGAGAGCGTCGCCAGTGCATCCTCACCCTCTAGAAAACCACTGACAGTCGTTTGACCCTCGGCAATCGATCCCAGCATGATCGCGCGGTGTGACATCGACTTATCCCCCGGCACGCGAATGCGGCCAGTGAGCGAGCCACCCGGATCAAGATAAAAATGCATCAGCGCGTCCGCTCCGACTCGCTTGTCAGGGGATTCAGGATGTCATCGTGTTTGCGCCTGACCTCCCTGCACCGGGCAAAGAAGGTTTCTATCGCATCACCATCAGTCTCGGCAATCAACGTCCGCAAATGGTCGTGCTCCTGTGCCATGGCGTCCATTGCGGTAAGAATGGCGTCGCGATTGGTCAAAGCAATATCTCGCCACATCAACGGGTCTGATGCCGCGATACGCGTCATATCTCTGAGCGCACCACCGCCATGCTGCATGGGGGACAATTCATGATCGGCAAGCATTGATGTCAGGGCGTAGGCCACCATGTGCGGTACATGGCTACTTGCCGCGAGCGCCGCGTCGTGATCTTCCACGGACATGTGAGTAATGCGCGCCCCCGCGGTGACCCACAGCCGCTCAACGATCTTGAGTGCCGCCGTGTCAGTCGCACTGGAGGGCGTCAGAATGACTTCGCGCCCATCAAACAGCTCAGGATTGGCAGCACCGACACCACTATTTTCACTGCCTGCAATAGGGTGCCCAGGGACAAACCGCGGATAGGCCGAGCCCGCAGCATCAACAATGACACCTTTTATGCTCGCCATATCCGTCACCACAGGATCACCAGAAGCCGCCGCGAGATCCAAAACCTCTGGCAAAAGCTGGGCAGTAGCCTCCGGAGGCGCACCGATGACCACCACATCGGCCTCGGCGACGATGGTTGGCAGGTCCAAGCTGAAACGATCGATCAGCCCCAAAGCCAAACCGCGCTCAAGGGAAGGGGCGCGGGGTCCCCAGGCAATCAGATCGGCGCGCCAGTTGTCGCGCTTAAGCGCACCCGCCAAAGACCCCGAAATCAATCCGAGGCCCAAAAAAGCAACGATGGGGTCGTGATCAGTGTCCACGGTCAAATGGGCGCTCGGGGATAAGAGCCCAGCCTCTTCAGCATAATGGAGTGCTCTTCTATCTGTCCCATTACCAACCCCATGACGTCATCAGCGAGGTGGCCTTCACACTCGATGTAGAACACGTAGGTCCACTTTTCTGTCTTGGAGGGTCTGGAATCAATACGCGTCAAACTGATGCCATTTTCCTCAAAAGGACGCAGCAGGCCGAGTAGCGCCCCAGGCCGGTTGCGTGCTGAGACCAATAATGAGGTTTTGTCATGACCACTGGGCGGCACGGTCTCCTTGCCCAGCACCAAAAAGCGTGTGGTGTTGGTGGAACTGTCCTGGATGGCACTCGCCAGCGTATCCAACCTGTGCAAAGAGACTGCTAGCTCGCCGGCGATCGCCGCCACTCCAGTCTCAACCCCAGCCCTTCTGGCCGCCTCACCGTTACTCGCCACCGCTTCGCGTGGGACATCGGGCAGATGGCTGTCGAGCCATTGCCTGCATTGGCCTAGTGCCTGTTCGTGCCCCAATATCACCTGAATATCGGATTGCTCGGTGCCTTGGCCTGCGAGCAAATGGTGCACCACGGGTAGTTCAATCTCACCTGTGATCTGTAGCGGCGACTCCAGAAAGCAATCCAGTGTCTGCCCCACCATGCCCTCAGTCGAATTTTCCACGGGTACAACCCCGTAGTCACATACTCTCTCCTCAACCTGACGGAACACTTTATGAATGCTCGCCTCCGCGCTCGGGATCGCAGATTGGCCAAAATGCTTCAACGAAGCTGCCTGAGAATAAGTGCCCTCGGGTCCCAAAAAGGCCACGGACAGCGGCTGCTCCAAGGCCAGACAGCTGGACATAATCTCGCGAAAGACGGAGGCAATATGCTCGGACGCCAGCGGTCCCGGGTTGCGCTCTTGGATAGCGCGCAACACCTGCGCCTCGCGCTCGGGCCGATAAAAGACTGGCGACGCGTCAACGGACTGCGACGCATTCAGTTTCACCTGCGCGACTTCCTGAGCACATCGCGCACGTTCGCTGATCAGCTCGAGCAATTGACTGTCAATCGCGTCAATACGCTCTCGGATCTTACTGAGTTGTTCATCAGGGTTCATGGAGTATCCCCTCGCCGAGTTCCTTACCCGTGGCGCTGTTCGAAATCCTGCATGAAGTCACACAGGGCGTCCACCGAGGCTTCCTCTACCGCATTGTATAGACTCGCGCGCATCCCGCCGACTGATCGATGGCCCTTTAAGTTGAGCAGCCGCGCCGCCTCTGCTTCTTTTAAAAAAACCGTATCCAGGCTGTCATCGGCCAGCGTAAAGGGCACGTTCATCAGCGACCGGCTCACAATTTCCACTGGGTTACTATAAAAGTCGCTGTTATCGATGAGATGGTAGAGCTTGCCGGCTTTCCGACGGTTAATCACTGCCATTTCTTCCAGCCCACCCAGATTCTCCAGCCATTCGAATACCAGGCCTGTCAGATACAGAGCGAATGTGGGCGGGGTGTTGTACATGGAATCATTGTCAGCGGCCGTCTTCCAATTCAGCATGGCTGGGGCCTCGGCGCGAGCGCGCCCTAGGAGTTCCCGATGCACCACGACTAGACACAACCCTGCAGGCCCGATATTTTTCTGAGCGCCCGCATAAATCACACCAAACTGATTAACGTTGATCGGCCGTGAAAGGATGGTCGAAGACATATCCGCCACCAACGGCGCGTCAATCTGCGGGACAAAATCAAACTCAAGACCACCGATGGTCTCGTTGGGGCAGTAATGCAGATAAGCCGCACTGGAATCCAGTTGCCACGCTTCCTGAGGAGGCACGGTTGTAAAGCCCGAGTCTTCTGACGTCGCCGCAACATTGACCGACCCAAAGCGTTGCCCTTCCAGCAGGGCCTTTTTTGACCACTGCCCGGTCACAACTTGATCGGCAGATTGGCCCGGGGCGCTCAGATTCAAGGGAACTGCCGCAAACTGCAGCGAGGCACCACCCTGCAGAAACAGGACAGCGTAGTCGTCGCTGACCGCCATAAGACGCCGCAGAGAAGCCTCAGCTCGCTGGGCGACCTCCATGAAAGCGGGACTACGATGACTGACCTCCATCACGGAGGCGCCAATATCAGACCAATTCAGGAATTCTGCTTGCGCACGCTCCAGCACGGGTTCCGGCAGCGCGGCCGGGCCCGCACAGAAGTTATGAGCTCGAGTCACTCTCCAGTGTCCTCAGCTCCCTCCGCAGTCGATCCGTCTGCGTCGCCTGCCTCTTTGATCGGCGCGGCACTATCTGTCGAGCCACCAGCAGCGGTGTGCGCATCGGTAGTGTCTATGTCGTCCTCGGCGATTCGGCTAACGCTAACTAACGCCTCACCGTCACGGGTGCGGATCACGCGGACGCCTTGGGTATTACGCCCCTGCACGCCGACTTCTTCGACTCGGGTTCTCACCGCAGTGCCCTGATTGGAGATCAGCATCATTTCATCGCCGTCCCAGACTTGTTCAGCACCCACCAGAGAACCGTTGCGCTCGGAAGTCATCATGCCAATGACGCCTTTTGTACCGCGTCCTTTAACCGGAAACTCGCTTGTCTCCGAACGCTTCCCGTAACCATTCTCACTCACAGTCAGGATTCGGCTACCTTCCTTGGGCACGACCAGTGAAATCAGGCGATGGCTCTCGCCAAGTTTGATACCTCTCACACCCCGCGCGGTGCGGCCCATGGCACGAACAGCTGACTCAGCGAACCGCACCACCTTGCCCTCACTAGAAAACAACATGATGTCCTGACTGCCATCCGTGACTGCGGTGCCGATCAATACATCATCCTCTTCCAGTTCAATCGCGCGCAAGCCGACGCTGCGCTGTCGCGAGAACAGACTCATATCAGTCTTTTTGACTGTGCCATTGGCCGTCGCCATGAAAATAAAGTGATCCGTCTCATAGCCCTCAATTGGCAGGATTGAGGTGATGCGCTCGCCCTCGTCGAGCGGCAGCAGATTGACCATGGGTCGGCCGCGAGCTGTGCGGCTGGCCAGTGGAATATGGAACACCTTTAACCAATAGACCTTGCCCAAGTTTGAGAAGCACAGAATCGTGGCATGAGTGCTCGCAATTAAGAGATGCTCGACAAAATCTTCGTCTTTGACCGCTGTCGCGCTTCTGCCTGTTCCGCCTCTTCGCTGAGCCTGATAGTCGGTCAGCGACTGCGTCTTAGCGTACCCACCATGCGAGATGGTCACCACTCGATCTTCCTCGGTAATCAGGTCTTCAACGGTCAGATCATGGGCTGAATCCGAAATCTGCGTTTTGCGGTCGTCTCCGAACTCTTCCACGATCTCCTCGAGCTCCTCACGAATGACCTGCTTTAGCCGGTCCGGGTCACTCAGGATCTCTAGATAACCTGCAATCTCGGCGATCTTGTCGGCGTACTCCTGCAACAACTTCTCATGTTCCAGCCCTGTCAGACGGTGGAGCCGCAGATCCAGAATCGCCTGAGCTTGTGCCGGCGACAGGTGGTACTGACCGTCCTGCAGACCCAATGAGTCAGGCAGATCGTCCGGTCGGCAGGCATCAGCGCCAGCACGCTCCAGCATCGCCATGACATCTCCGGGCGCCCATGATCGCGCCATCAAGCCCTCGCGGGCATCGGCGGCGGTCGGTGAGGCTTTGATCAGCTCGATGACGTCATCAATATTAGCCAGCGCAATGGCCAAGCCTTCCAGCACGTGGCCGCGCTCGCGGGCTTTGCGCAACAGGTATACCGTCCGTCGGGTCACAATTTCGCGTCGATGACGAACAAACGCCTCAATCATTTGCTTCAGATTGAGCACTTTCGGCTCACCATCGACCAGGGCCACCATGTTGATGCCCACTACCGACTGCAGCTGGGTTTGTGCATACAGATTGTTCAGCACTACATCGCCGACTTCGCCGCGGCGCAGCTCTATCACCACCCTAAGGCCGTCTTTGTCTGACTCATCTCGCAGCTCTGTGATGCCCTCTAGCTTCTTCTCTTTGACCAGCTCCGCAATGCGCTCAATCAAGCGTGACTTGTTCAGCTGATAGGGAATCTCATGGATGATGATGGTGTCTTTACCTTTGGATTCATCCGACACCACTTCTGCCTTGGCCCGCACGTAGATGCGGCCCCGCCCGGTACGATAGGCCTGCACAATGCCCGCACGGCCGTTGATCTGGGCGCCAGTGGGGAAATCGGGGCCCGGGACGAACTGCATCAGCTCTTCGACGCTAATATCAGGATTCTCCAACGTCGCCAGACAGCCCGCTACCACTTCGCGCAAATTGTGGGGCGGGATATTGGTGGCCATCCCAACCGCAATACCTGACGAGCCATTAACCAGCAGGTTGGGGACTCGGGTTGGCAGCACCGACGGTATCCGCTCGGTACCGTCGTAGTTGTCGACGAAATCGACTGTTTCCTTTTCCAAGTCTGCGAGCAGCGCGTGGGCGATTTTGGACATGCGAATTTCGGTGTAGCGCATGGCTGCGGCAGAGTCGCCGTCAATCGAGCCGAAATTTCCCTGACCGTCTACGAGGGTGTAACGCAACGAGAAATCCTGCGCCATCCGAACGATGGTGTCATAAACCGCTGAATCACCATGAGGGTGGTACTTACCAATGACGTCGCCCACTACCCGCGCGGACTTCTTGTAAGCCTTGTTCCAGTCGTTATTCAACTCGTTCATCGCAAATAAAACCCTGCGATGCACTGGTTTCAAGCCGTCTCGGACATCCGGCAACGCGCGGCCGACAATCACGCTCATCGCGTAATCCATGTACGACTGTTTCAGTTCGTCTTCGATATTGACGGGGAGGATTTCCCGCGCCACTTCCTGGGGATTTTCTGCCATTAGGGCTACTTAACTCGGACTCGTAATTGGGCCATTCAGGGCCCGGCTACGTAAAGTCAGAGTGTACCAAACAACCCCGCTTCAAGCGAGTTTTTAGCGCCTCAAACAGTCGGTTTTGAGGCCCCGGCCCCTGTATACTCTGCGGCCCGCATGAGGAGTCTCCATGCCTGATTTTGACACGGTCCTACACCCCGAGTTTCTGGTTCCGATCGTACCGCGCCGCAAGATTATGACGGGGCACAGCGTGGCGATTCGCAACGGCCAGATCGCCGCCATTCTGCCGAGACAGACAGCACAGGATGTCGATGCTGGCGAGCATATCGACTTGCCTCAGTGTGCGCTGATGCCGGGGTTCATTAATCTGCATTGTCATGCCGCCATGTCGCTACTCAGGGGCTATGCGGATGATCTTTCCCTGATGACTTGGTTGCAGCGCTATATCTGGCCAACTGAAAGTCACTTTATCAGCGAAGATTTTGTGCGCGACGGCTCTGAACTGGCGATTGCTGATTTGTTAATGAGCGGCACCACAACCCTGGCCGATCAGTATTTTTTCCCAGAGGTCACCGCCGAGTCAGTGGACCGTAGTGGCATCCGCGCGCTACTCACCTTCCCGGTGATCGATGTTGAAACCGCCTGGGCACGAGACGCGGAATCCTGCATCAACCGCGGCCTCGCGCTCCGCGACCAGTACCGTGATCATGACCGTATCGATGTCGGGTTCGGACCGCACTCTACCTACATGGTGAGCGAAAAGACCCTTTCAAGAGTGGCCATGCTGGCCGAAGAGCTCGACGCGCCGATACAGATACACCTGCACGAGACGCGCGAGGAAGTACTCACCTCTGTAGAACGTTCGGGCCTGCGCCCCATCGATTTTCTCGAGCAGGTGGGCCTGCTGGGCCCGCGCACTCAATGTGTGCACATGACAGCCCTCGGTGAGCAGGACATCGAGACAGTCGCCACTCACGGTGCGCATGTGGTGCACTGCCCCCGCTCAAACCTCAAGTTAGGCTCTGGTATTTGCCCGGTGCAAAAGCTCCTTGATCGTGGCATCAATGTGGCACTGGGCACCGATGGCGCTGCGAGCAATAATCGGCTCAACATGTTGGGGGAACTGCAGACCGCGTCACTCATTGGCAAGAGTCAGCATGGCGACCCGAAGGCGGTCGATGCTTGGACCGCATTGGAAATGGCGACTTTGCACGGCGCATCGGCATTGGGTCTAGAGCAGCAGCTGGGGAGTATCGAAGTTGGCAAGGCCGCTGACCTTATCGCATTGGATCTCTCTGGCCCGCAACACCTGCCCAGGCACAACCTCGCCTCGAGTTTGGTCTACGCGAGCAGCGGCAACGAGGTGCAGTGGAGCTGGGTGGCGGGAAAACCACTGATGAGCGCAGGTAAGCTGCAAACACTCGACTACACTGATCTCGCCGCAAGAGCAGGACGCTGGTCCGAACAGCTCGGCGCTTTCCGCACAACACTGGAGTCCTGACACGATGCCGATAGATGACAACGTCGATCGAGATGAAATCGCCAAATTCGAGAAGTTGGCGTCGCGCTGGTGGGATCCCAATAGTGAATTCAAGCCGCTCCACGACATCAATCCGTTACGCGCTGGCTGGATTGACCAGCACGCCGGCGTCAACGGCAAGAGCGTGCTCGATGTGGGCTGCGGGGGCGGGCTGCTCTGTGAGGCATTAGCGCATCGGGGGGCGACAGTCACCGGTATCGATATGGGTGAGGCGCCTTTGGCCGTGGCGAGGCTGCACCAGCTCGAAAGCGGCGTCGAAGTCGACTACCTGCAGAGCACAGCGGAAGCGCTGGCAGAGCAACAGCAAGAGGCGTTCGAGGTGGTGACCTGCCTTGAGATGCTGGAGCATGTGCCCGACCCATCGACCGTGATTCAAGCCTGCGCCGACATGTGTCAGCCGGGCGGCGATCTATTTTTCTCTACGATCAACCGCAACCCCAAGTCATTCCTGTTTGCCATTGTCGGCGCCGAGTACATCCTGAATCTGCTGCCCAGAGGCACCCATGAATACGACAAGCTCATCAAGCCGTCGGAACTCGCGCGCTGGATTCGCGAGGCCGGACTCGATATGCAAGAGATGATGGGGATGACATACAACCCGCTCACCAAGCGGTATCGGCTAACGCCGGGTGATGTCTCGGTCAACTATCTTGTCCGAGCGAAAAAGCCGTGACATCACGCAGAGTGACCGCAGTGCTGTTTGATCTCGACGGCACTCTGATTGATACCGCTCCGGAATTCATTCACATTGGCCTGCAGCTGCGCGCTGAAGCGGGTTTGGCGCCCATCGAGCCCGAGACCATCTGGCACAGCGTGTCGGACGGTGCCATCGGTATGGTGCAGGCCGCATTGGGCATGTCAGCGGACGACCCTTCCTTTGAGCAGTGGCGGCAGCGTTTTCTCACACTGTATGAAACCGGTCTGGGCGACCTCAGCCATCCATACCCCAGATTGCCGGAACTGGTTGGCGATCTGCAGAGAGCCGGAATTTGCTGGGGTGTTGTGACCAATAAACTGGCTCGATTCGCGCACCCGCTGATGGATAGGATGCCCTTTGATCCCAAGGCTGGCACGGTGGTGACACCTGATCAGGTCGACCAACCCAAGCCTGACCCAGAGGCCGTCTTGCTCGCCTGTAAAGAATTGTCATGTGATCCTTCCGAGACCCTGTTTATTGGGGATCATCTAAGAGATATCGAGGCAGGTCGGGCAGCGGGATGCTTCACTATCGCCGCGGCCTACGGATATCTGGCTCCCGGGGAAACTGCGACAGACTGGCAGGCCGATGCGTTGGCTGCCAGCAGTCGTGAACTGGCCGAATTCATTTCAAGAATGCTGCCATGAGTTTTGTCCCCAACGACTGGCTAGCATCCAACGATGAGCTCGCAGGAAAAACCGTACTCATCACCGGTGCCAATCGTGGCATTGGAGAGGCTGTCGCGCTCAGTTGCGCACAACATGGCGCGGAGGTCCTACTTCTGGGGCGTGATGAGACGGCACTGGCGAGGGTGTACGACCAAATTACCGATATGGGATACCCCAAGCCCGGCCTCATTCCACTGGACCTCAACACCCGGGATCCCTCGCTCTACGCCGCGCTGGCAGACGAACTCGCGGGGGCAGAAGTAGTGCTCGACGGTTTAGTGCACAACGCCAGCGTACTGGGTGAGCGCCGCGCGCTGGCACAAACCTCGCCCGAGAGCTGGGACGAGGTCCTGCAGGTCAACATGACCTCTGTGTTCCTCTTGACCCGTGCACTGATGCCTCGCCTCGAGGCCGCTTCGGCTGCCTCAGTAGTGCTCACCAGCTCTGGGGTAGGAAGACAGGGCAAAGCCTACTGGGGCGCTTACGCGGTTTCCAAATTTGCCACCGAAGGCTTCATGCAAGTGCTCGCTGACGAATTGAGCGCGACCAGTTCCGTTCGCGTGAATAGCCTGAATCCGGGTGCGGTCAACACCAGCATGCGGAGAGCGGCTTATCCGGGGGAACCCCCTGATACTAATCCAGTGCCGGCCGCATTAACTGACCGATGGCTCTATCTACTCAGCGATGCCAGTCGCAATCTCCATGGGCAAGCGTTGAGCGCACAAAGCTAAAGCGGTTCACAATCAGCTGTTAGCGCACTTGGGCACAGACTCGACTCGCGAGTTCACTCGCCGCGTCGGCTTCGACGTCCGGCAACCCGCTGGCCTTTTTTTGCAAATCGCTGACGACGCTCCAGATCCTTTTGAGACAATGATGCCACTTCTCTGGTGGGCAGTCCGGCCATCTGATAGATCACATCCACATCGCGCTGCGGCAATTCCAACCACTGCCCCTTCTTGAGTTTCGAAGGCAGGAATACCTCGCCATAACGAACGCGCTTCAACCGTGAAACGGTCGTGCCCTGCGACTCCCATAAGCGCCGAACCTCGCGATTGCGCCCCTCCATGAGCACGACATAAAAGAAGCGATTGATGCCGTCACCTCCTCCTTCCTGAATATCGGAGAATCTAGCAGGGCCATCATCGAGCTCTACGCCGCCTTTAAGGCGCTCGAGCATGGGTTCCTCTACCCGTCCCATCACGCGGACAAGATACTCTCGCTCAATCGCATTCGAGGGGTGCATCAGCGCATTAGCCAACGCCCCATCTGTGGTAAACAACAGCACTCCAGAGGTATTGAAATCGAGGCGGCCCACCGAAATCCACCGGCCACTCTTCAGTTTTGGCAGACGCTCAAATACCGTTTTACGGCCCTCGGGGTCATCTCGTGAGCAAACTTCCCTGACCGGCTTGTGATACAGCAAGACACGGACCTCAGCAGCAGCATCTATCTCCAGCGGCCTGCCATCCAGTCGCAGACTCTGGCCAGCGCGAATACGATCTCCAAGAGTAGCCACACTGCCATCAACCGTAACGCGGCCGTCTTCAATCCAGCGCTCCATCTTCCGCCGTGAGCCAAGACCGAGGTTCGCCAAAACCTTTTGCAGTTTCTGGCCTTTGTCTTCGGTGACGGGTTCAGGTGATTTAGTCTTTGGAGCTTTCTTGCTCGACATCGTCTGCCTCTTCTATTTGAGGCTGGTCATTATCCAGCGCTGCTGCGGCCTCTCCTTCAGGCTCGGACTGAGGGGCGTCATCTCCCCCCTCCTGCTGTACACCCACGTCAATGTCGGAGGCCTGCTCCGGCACCTCCAATGCCAGCTCGCCAGAGAGGTTGTCGAGTTCCTTGATCTCCGCCAATGGTGGCAACTGATCAAGTGATTTCAGATTGAAGTAGTCGAGAAACTGTCGGGTCGTTGCATACATGGCCGGCCGCCCAGGCACGTCACGGTGGCCCACTACCCGCACCCATTCGCGTTCCAAAAGCGTTTTGATGATGTTGGTGCTCACTGCAACACCCCGAATTTCCTCAATCTCACCGCGCGTTATCGGTTGACGATAGGCAATGAGAGAGAGCGTCTCCATCAGCGCTCGCGAGTATCGAGCAGGACGCTCCTGCCACAGACGGCCCACCCAGGTTGCCAGGTCCTGGCGCACCTGAAATCGATACCCCGAGGCGACTTGCACCAATTCGTAGCCACGATCCTCACAGCGCTCCTCAACCAACTTTATTGCCGCGCGAATGTCTTCCTTGGACGGACGCTCATTTTCCTCAAATAAGAGCGTCATACGCTGCACGGACAAGGGCTCTCCCGCTGCCAACAGCGCGCCCTCCAAGATCTGCACCAGCCCCGCTTCCATGTTCACTCCGATTTCGCTTTGATATGGATAGGCCCGAAGCCCTCTGTCTGGACGAGCTCAATCAGGGACTCCTTCATGAGCTCCATCAGTGCCAGGAACGTCACCACCACCCCCAGCCGGCCCTCTTCCGGCTTGAACAAAGAGACGAACGGTACGAAGCCTCCTTGCGTCAATGTTTCCAGCACCTGAGACATGCGCTCTCGAGTCGAGAGCGATTCCATCTGAATCTGATGGCTGGCATACATCTCGGCCCGTCGTAATACCTCTCCCAAAGCGAGCAACACTTCCCGCATGTCCACATCGGGTAGCGGTCTTTCCAGACGAAGATCTGGTGGAGCCGCAGAGGCCTGCCACAGCTCCCGCTCCAGACGTGGCATCGCTTCGATATCCTCAGCAGCCTTTTTGAAGCGCTCGTACTCCTGCAGACGGCGCACGAGATTGGCACGAGGATCCTCCTCGTCCTCGTCGACGTCACCAGATCGCGGAAGCAACATGCGCGACTTGATCTCAGCCAACATCGCGGCCATGAGCAGGTACTCTGCTGCCAGCTCGAACTGCATCGCATCCATCAGCTCGACGTAGCGCATGTATTGCTCGGTGATCTGAGCGACGTCGATATCCAAGATGTCTAGATTCTGGCGTCGGATCAGGTAAAGCAGCAGATCGAGAGGCCCTTCAAAGGCATCGAGAAACACCTCCAGTGCCTGCGGGGGAATGTAAAGATCCTTGGGGAGCTCTGTGACTGCCTCGCCGCGAACCATTGCAAAGGGCATTTCACTCTGCTCCGGCCGCAGTGTGGGCATATCACTCTCTAACACGGGGTTTTCTGGCGCACTTTTAGCGCCCTCCTGCGGGGCGTTTTTAGTAGAGTTGCTCACAGCGAAATTATACCCTCAAGCGCTCTCAAAGTCGCTGACGTCACCGACACCGCGGCGCAAAATCATCGGGGCCGAGCCGGTTAAATCAATCACACTGGTAGCCTCCGGCCCACAGAAACCGCCGTCTATCACCAGATCGACTTCGTGCTCCAGTTGATCCCGAATTTCATAGGGGTCTGTCATGGGATCCTCCTCGTCGGGCAACGCGAGAGTCGCGCTCATGAGGGGCTCATCAAGCACCTGCAGGAGTGCCTGTGGAATCGGATGATCCGGCACGCGCAAGCCAATGGTTTTACGTTTTGGCTGCACCAACCGCTTAGGCACATCCCGGGTCGCTTCCAATATGAATGTATAGGCGCCAGGTGTGGCATGGCGCAAGAGTCGATAGGCAGCATTATCAACCCGCGCATAGGTCCCCAGCTCAGACAAATCGCGACATACCAAGGTGAAGTTGTGGTCGTCCCGCAGCGCGCGGATCCGTCGGATGCGCTCCATCGCTTTTTTGTCGCCAAGCTGGCACCCCAATGCGTAGGCTGAATCTGTGGGGTAGACCACCACGCCACCGCGATGAATAATGTCGACCGCCTGTTGTATCAGACGAGCCTGTGGTGTCTCAGGATGGATGGCAAAAAACTGGCTCACAACTGTTCCCAGACCCCTATGCCCTCAGGAATCTCGGTAACGTCGACTCCCAGCCCCGCGCCATAAGGCGAGTCACGGTGGAAATCTGATCCGACGGAGACCTGCAAGTCACGCTCCTTGACCAGACGCCATAGGGTGTCCTTATCACCCGGCCGGGGCCGGCCGTTGATCACCTCCAGCGCCTGCCCACCAGCCTCGTGAAACGCATCCGTCAGAGCCCGGAGCCGGGTTGCCGTCATTTTGTAGTCCAACGGGTGCGCCAGCACTGATACCCCACCGGCACCGTTGATTGTGGCAACAGTGTCATCCAGCGGCGGCCACAGCAGGGAGATATCACCCGGCTTGCCGCGACCCAAAAACTGCTTGAACGCCAATTGCTCACTATCGACATGGCCCGCCAAGACCATCCATCGAGCAAAATGCGGGCGGCCGATCTGCGCACCCGCGGCTACCGCCATTGCGCCCGCCAACGCGCCAGGCATACCGCTGCGATCTAGCTTGTGTGCAATTTTTTCGGCACGCTCTTTGCGGGCTGTATCCAACCCTTCAAGATGTTTCACCAAAGCGGGTGAAGCCGGGTCAAAACCAAGTCCCACGATATGGATACCCGCTCGGCCCCATTGGCATGAGAGCTCAACGCCACTGATCAACTCCAGCCCTGGTGGCACCGAGCGGCAGACACTCAGATAGCCCGCAATCGTATCGTGATCAGTGATCGCTAGACGGCGGACACCCTCACTCACAGCGCGATCAGTCAAATCACGCGGGCTCAGGCTGCCATCAGAAGCGGCACTATGTGTGTGGAAGTCGATCAAGGCAATCTCTACACTTCGCCCGGAATATCAAGGAGACCCCGCCGCGCTGAGAAGAAGGGCGGGATTGTCTACCATAGTCGAAGTGATAGCGAGCGTTGCGGCGCGGGATCGAATCAGTCCATGAAACAATTGCTGGAATTTCTGCCTCTGGTGCTTTTTTTTGGCACCTATCAGATGGATGGCGACGTTGTCACCGTTGGGAGTTACTCACATACCTTCGACGGCATCTTCAGCGCCACCGCGGTGCTCATGGTGAGCAGCGTTATGGTATGGCTGCTGTCCTCCGCCATATCGAGGCGCAACGAACGGCGACTGATGTGGATGGCGATAGCCGTAGTCGTTTTTGGGGCCGCCACGCTGATTCTGAGAGACCAGCGTTTTATTCAATGGAAGCCAACGGTTTTCAATTGGGTGCTAGCGACCGTATTCTTCGGTTCCCAATTCGTGGGCGAACGGAATCTGCTCGAGCGTTTGCTGGGAAGTCAGTTATCGGTGACGCGCAGGGTTTGGACGCAACTGAATACGCTGTGGATCGGCAACTTTGCGCTCGTCGGGGCTCTCAACCTGTATGTTGCCTACCAGTATGAGGAAGCCTTCTGGGTCTCTTATAAACTCTACTCCAGCGTCGGCTTTACCTTGGCCGTGATGTTACTGACGGTACTGATTGTCGCACCGCACCTCAAAGAACAGAGCGATGGGCAGCCAGAAAACGAAAATCTCGAGGGACCGCAATGAAACTCCGGACAGCGCGCAGTCGACATGGTCTAACCGCACTTCTCGCTGCGGTTCTGGCCGTCATTGCGCCACATGGCATCACCCAGGAGACCCAGTACATCAGCGACATGGTGCTGGTGCCACTGCGAAGCGGCCCCGGCGCCGATTTTCGTATTTTGAATCGGGGGTTGCCGTCTGGCACAGCCCTTCTCGTCTATGACCTGAGCGACGACGGCGAATGGACCGAGATCGAAACCCGAGGCGGCACGCGCGGCTGGATCCCAACGCAGTATCTCCAAAAAGAGCCACCGGCCGGATTGTTGATCAACGATTTGAGATTGGAACTGGAGCAAGTTCGCGGCGAGCGGGATCGGCTGGTCAGTCAGCTCAATCAGAGCTCATCCGAGGTAACAGAGGCTGACGAGGTCATTGTTGAATTGACGAGCACTCTGGAAAGCACTCAGGCAGAGCTCACTGACGTCAAGCGAGTCTCGGCGGCGGCGCTGGATCTCGACCTCATGAACCAGCAGCTGGTTGCGGAGCTGGAATCCGAACGATCTGAAGCCGACTTGCTCCGGTTAGAGAATGTGCGGCTGCGAGAACGTATTGCAAACAATCAAATATTGGATGGCGCACTAGCCGTCCTGCTCGGCGTCATCCTTGCGGTAGTCGCTCCAAGACTATGGCCCAAGAAAAAACGCCCGGATGGATGGTCATAAGACAGGAGATAACAATGATGAGCTTCACGACTCTATTGCATCGGTCTCGCATACTCGCGGCTGCGGCGGCGATCTGGCTGGCCGCGGGTATGCCGACGACGCAAGCTGACGGTGACACCAGTAACCCCAGGGTGCTAATGAAAACCACCGATGGAGAGATCACGATCGAATTATTCGCTGATAAATCACCCGTCACAGTGGATAATTTTCTGGGCTACGTCGACGCCGGCCACTATGACGGCACGGTATTTCATCGTGTGATTCCCAACTTCATGATTCAAGGCGGGGGTTTTACGGCTTCTCTTGAAGAGAGGGAGACAGGCGATCCCATCGTCAACGAATCAATCAACAAACTGCACAATACCCGTGGCACGCTCGCAATGGCGCGCACTAGTGACCCCGACTCTGCGACGGCACAGTTTTTCATTAATCAGCGTAGCAACCTGCGATTGGACTGGGCGGGGGGCAAAGATGGTTATACCGTATTCGGCGAGGTCGTTGACGGTATGCAAGTCGTCGATATCATCGCGTTGTCTGACACCAGCTCTGCGCGCGCGCTCACCACTCAAGGCCCTGCCGTGTTTCAAGACGTCCCGGTCGAGCCGGTGGTCATTATCTCTGTGAGCAGACTCAATCCGTGATTCAACTCAGCATCAATCTCAATAAGATTGCACTGATAAGGAACTCTCGAGATACCTATCACCCTGATCCTTGCGAATTTGCTGCAACCGTCATTGAGGCGGGCGCCCATGGAATAACCGTGCACCCGCGACCGGATCAGCGTCATATCCGATCCGATGATTGCTTGCAGCTTGGCAAGACATCGCTTGGTTTCAACAGAGACGAGCGTAAAGGCAAGGGGGCGCCCGCCGGCATCGAATTCAACATTGAGGGCAACCCTTTCGCTGCGGCGCAGCCCTCGAATCGCGACGGCGTCAGCGATTATCCGGGTTTCCTCCAACTCATCGAGGCCGTGCGGCCGGATCAAGTCACACTGGTACCGGATGCGGATGATCAACTGACCTCGGACCATGGCTTCGACATTGCCCGCGACGGGGAGCGTCTGGCACCGGTGATTGAAAAACTGAAGTCACTGGGTTGCCGCGTCAGCCTCTTTATGGACCCGGACCCCTCACAAATTGAGCGCATTCCGGCGCTCGGCGCCGACCGCATCGAGCTCTACACTGAAAGCTATGCCCGAGCCCACGAGCGGGGCGACTTTGATTCGGTACTCGCTCAGTTTCAGGAGGCAGCTGTAGTAGCCACCGCCAGCGGTCTGGGTATCAACGCGGGGCACGATCTGAATTTGAATAATCTGCGGGATTTCCGGATCCCCAATCTGCTCGAAGTCTCAATCGGCCATGCCTTTACGATCGATGCCTTGCGCTGGGGTATTCCAGAGACCGTGCGCCGGTATATTGAGACGCTTAGCGCTCTCTAGTGCCAAAGCGTGATCAACTGCAGTGAGCTCCTCGGCTGACGACACACCGCCCTATCAGGTCCCCCACTCGCATGAGTCAATAAGACTGCTGTTTCGCGACCCCCACTTACTGATTGTCGACAAACCCACCTTGCTGCTGAGCGTGCCCGGCCGCCATCCGCTGAACCACGACTGCCTGCTCAATCGGCTCAGTGTGCGGTATCCAGGTGTCTCCGCCGTGCATCGTCTGGATCTCGATACATCGGGTGTGATGGTCATTCCCCGGCACCGCGAGGCACTGTCGCGTCTCGCGCGCCAGTTTCAGGAACGCAGAATCGATAAAACCTATATCGCGCGCGTCGCGGGTCACGTCGCCGAGGACGTGGGTGAATGTGACCTGCCACTGATCGCTGACTGGCCTAACCGACCCAAGCAAAAGGTCTGTTTCGAAACAGGAAAACAGGCTTTAACCCTCTGGAAAGTTCTCAGTCGCGACGACAATAGCTCACTGTTAGCGCTCACTCCCGTCACCGGTCGATCTCACCAACTACGAATCCACATGAGAGAGATAGGGCATCCAATTTTAGGCTGCGATTTCTACGCACCAGAGGAGGTGCTGAATGCAGCGCCTCGCCTTTTGCTGCACGCGACGTCCCTGCGATTTGCCCATCCGCTATCGGGAGACGTTTTGACCGCCCACTCCCCAGCACCTTCTACTTTCTATCAAGCTTAAGTTGCCATTCCGACGCGTTGGCGAGATGCATTACCATGCGCTCTCGGACAATCCGGAGAGCGGCGTGGTCCTCGTCAACCAAGCGGGTCAAGAAAAAGTCATCGTGGTCAAACCGAACCACTCTGCGACCTGGCGCCACAACTTGTGGTTACTGGCCGCATTGGCTGTACCTTCGCTGGGCGCAGGCATTGCTTTTGCTCTTTTGGGTGCGTGGCCCATTTTGCCTTTAGCGGGTCTTGAGCTGACGGCACTCGCAACTGCTCTCTACTGGGTCAACTGGAAGCTTGAGTACCGGCACGTCATTCGCCTGACTGATGATCTGATCACGATCGACAAAGGGTATTTTGTCCCGAAACGCAGCTGGCGCTTTGCGCGCGAGGAATCCGCGCTGCGCGTCGTACCCGAGGTCCATCATTGGCAGGGTCCTGAATTGTCTGTGCACGACCGCCTATCTGAAACCCGTGTCGGCGACTTTCTCAATCGAGAGGAAACGCTGCAATTATTGAGTCTGCTGCGGACAGAATTGCGTATCCGCACCCACAGCAGCGATAGTTCAATCAAGGCTTGAGACGATGACACATTCCGAGTCAGGCACAGCAACGGTTGCCGGTAGCGAGAAGGTCGGCTTTATCTCGTTGGGCTGCCCAAAAGCCTTGGTCGATTCCGAGCGCATCCTGACCCAACTCCGGGTAGAAGGTTACGAGATCACGCCTCACTACGAGGACGCGGGCGTAGTCATTGTCAACACCTGCGGGTTTATCGATGCGGCCAAAGAGGAAAGCCTCGAAGCCATTGGAGAAGCCATCAGCGAGAATGGCCGTGTGCTGGTCACTGGCTGTATGGGTCGTGGCGAAGATGCTGAAACCATTCGCGCCCGCCACCCCAAAGTGCTGGGCATCAGCGGACCAGCTGCCTACGAGGAGGTGTTGGGCACCGTTAGGGAAGTATTACCACGGCACCATCAAGCCGACCCTTTACAAGACCTCATCCCCGCCCAGGGAATCAAACTGACGCCGAGACATTACGCTTACCTGAAGATTAGCGAGGGCTGCAACCATCGCTGTCGGTTCTGCATCATACCCAGCATCCGCGGAGATCTGGTCAGCCGTCCCATAGGCTCGGTGATGGATGAGGCCGAGGGCTTAGTGCGGGCGGGGGTGCGCGAGCTGCTGGTCGTATCCCAAGACACCAGTGCCTACGGCGTTGACCTTAAATATCAGACCGATTTTTGGCAGGGCCGGCCACTAAAATCAAACTTGGAAAGTCTGGCCTCCGCACTGTCAGAGCTCGGCATCTGGGTTCGCCTGCATTATGTCTATCCCTACCCCCATGTGGACGCGCTAATTCCGATGATGGCCGAGGGCAAGCTGCTTCCCTATATTGATATGCCGCTGCAGCACGGCGCCCAAAGCGTTTTGCAGCGCATGAAGCGGCCCGCAGCAACAGAAAAAACCCTGGATCGCATTGCCCGTTGGCGCGACCTGTGCCCCGATCTGACAATCCGCTCCACTTTCATTGTCGGCTACCCAGGAGAGACCAAGGCGGAGTTTGAGACGCTCCTACAATTTATCGAAACAGCGCAGCTGGACCGTGTCGGCTGCTTTCAGTACTCGGCTGTTAAAGGCGCCGAAGCGAACGAGCTGCCCGATCCCGTACCTGAGGAGATTAAGGCGGATCGCTGGGAGCAATTCATGGCGCTCCAGCAATCGATCAGCGCAAGCAAGCTGCAGCGCAAAGTGGGCACAACGCAACAGATTCTGATTGACACGGTATCGAGCGACGGCGCAACAGGCCGGACGCGGGCCGATGCCCCCGAGATCGATGGCGTGGTGCATCTGCCGGGCGTGACCGAATTTCAGTCGGGAGAACTGGTTGAAGCCGAGATTACCGCTGCCGATGAGTACGACCTCTGGGTGTCGTGAAAGCTCTTCGTCTTTTATGAATATCATACTGCTCGCGCCCGAGGACTGGGTGAACGAGACGACCGTTTGCCTTGGCGATCGACGCCACGAGCACATCCGCGGGGTCCTCAAGGCTCAGATAGGTGACACCTTGCGAGTGGGATCAATGGGTGGCTTGAGAGGCAGCGGTAAGGTGGTGCAGTTGACCGACGAGGGCACCCATCTCCAAATTGATCTCGTCGATCCTCCCCTGCCCCGGCACCCTTGTGAGGTGGTCCTCGCACTGCCCCGACCGAAGATGTTACGCAGAGTGTTCCGGACGGCGGCTGAAATGGGGGTCTCCCACCTTCACTTAATCAACAGTGCCCGCGTGGAAAAGAGCTACTGGCAGAGCCCACTTTTGAAGCCTGATCGCATTGACGCCGCCCTGGTGGCAGGTCTTGAGCGCGCTGGGGATACCCTGTTGCCACAGGTTCACCTCCACCAGCGCTTCAAACCATTTATTGAGGATCAGCTGCCGGGGCTCATCACCTCCAAAGCATGCTGGATAGCGCACCCAGGGGCGCCCGAGGAGCTGGCGATGCAGTCAGGTGAAGGTCTGATCCTGCTGGGCCCGGAGGGCGGATTTATTCCTTATGAGGTCGAACTGGCCCAGTCTGTAGGCGCTGAGCCAGTCCGCTTGAGCGACCGCATACTGAGCGTCGACACGGCGGTCACGGCAGCGCTAAGCCAATCTTTACTCACTTCGTAGTGCTTGCCTGAGCAGCGACGCCCGCACCAATAGGACAGACAACACCGGTCCCACCCATGCCGCAATACCCTGCAGGATTTTTGTGCAGATACTGCTGGTGGTAATCCTCAGCAAAGAAAAAGGTTGGGGCCGGCAAAATTTCAGTGGTGATGTCGCGATACCCCGCCGCGATTAACTGTGGCTGATACTCATCAAGGCTTTCTCTGGCGGCGACTTCCTGATGTTCACCGAAGCAGTAAATGCCCGATCGGTATTGCGTGCCCAAGTCATTACCCTGCCTCATACCCTGAGTTGGATCATGGTTCTCCCAAAACGCCTTGAGAAGCGCCTTATAGGTCAGCACATTGGGGTCAAAGACAATACTGACCACCTCGTTGTGCCCAGTTTGGCCAGTGCAGACCTCTTTGTACGTTGGATTCGGCGTGATGCCAGCGGCGTAACCGACAGCTGTCGTGATCACACCAGACATCTGCCAGAACAGCCGTTCCACTCCCCAAAAACACCCCATGCCAAACAGCGCCTGCTCAAGGTGCGCCGCATAGGGAGGCCGCATCGGTGCACCAAGCACCGCATGACGATCTGTGACTGGCATCTCCTCAATCCGGCCAGGCAGGGCACTGGCTGTGTCAGGCAGTGCGTGCTTCCTCCTGATATCCATCCATTTCATGCGTTTTACCTCAAGATCTTGCCAAGTGGCATGTGCTGCCATGTTTTTGTCATAATAGCCGGCTATTTTGACGACTGACAGTAAATCCCGCCCGGGGGATGAGGCTACACCAGCGGTAGCCGCCCGACAGGAAAACCTGCGCATGCAGGTGGCGGGGGAGGAAAACATGATGACACAGACAAAACGCGAACCCTTTAATGCCGGTGAATTTTCAAGCCGTAAACTCATGGACTTGGTCAGCGGCCAGCGCGACGGTGACCGCCTGACACTCGACCAAGAAGCACTCGATGCGGTGGTCTCTGAGCTGGCAAACCGACGCCACTATCTTCGCGAGCTCCGTGATCGCGGATTACTCGCGCCCCGCGCGTCCTAGGGCACTCTCATTCCGAAAGACCTTGACCGCCCCCGTTCGGGCGATGTTGCCGCGTTCCTGCGGCAAACTAAGGCCATTCAGGCGGTAACCCAACGACAGGCGCGCCTGATCTTTGCACTCGATGCAACCGCAAGCCGGGAGCCGACCTGGGAGCAAGCGCGAAAACTTCATGGCGAGCTGTTCAGCGCCGCTTCGGAAACCAATTCTTTGGCCGTTCAGCTGTGCTACTACCGAGGCATGGCAGGGTTTTGCTCGAGCCGCTGGCTCACTGAATCGGGCGCATTGCTCGACCAGATGAGTGGCGTGACCTGCGAGGCCGGCATCACACAGATTGGCAGAGTGCTTCATCATGCGCTGGATGCCGGCTCGGCGTCGCAGCCTATTCGGGCGCTCGTTTTTGTAGGTGATGCGTGTGAGGAATCACCGGAACCCCTGCTGTCTCTCGCGGGACAGTGCGGTATCAAGAAGCTACCGCTGTTCCTGTTTCAGGAAGGCAGGGACACCACCACTCGCACTGTCTTCGAGCGGATGGCAGCATTAAGTGGCGGTGCCACTGTGCCATTTGATGCCAGCAGCGCCGAGCGTTTGCGGCAACTTTTAGGCGCCGTGGCACGTTTTGCGCGTGGCGGACTGAAAGCGTTGCGGGAGGGCGGCAGTGCGGGCGACCGACTCCTTCTGGAGCAATTGGAAAAAGCGCCGTAGCGCTGCGCCAAACCCGATATCATTGCGATTACCGACAACATCAGACCCAACACAGAGGAACCCTTAGTCCCGTGCCAAGAATGATTCTGCTTATCGCCGTCGCCCTAGCCCTGATCATTTTGATCCGACGCGCCCAAAGACAACCACCACACAAACGTCGCGCAGCCTATATGCAGATTATTATTGGCGGAGCCGTTGTGGGCGTCGTTGTCCTGACCCTGATGGGTAAGATGCACTGGATCGGTGCCGCACTAACCGGGGCGCTGGTCATCGCTCGACAGACGCTGCCCCTGCTGATTCGTTTCCTGCCCATGCTGGGAAGTCTCCGGGGTCAGGGCGCCCAAGCGGCGGGCAAAAAGTCTGAGGTGACATCGCGAATCTTGAAGATGACGCTGGACCATGACAGCGGGGATTTAACCGGAGTCGTGCTGGAGGGCGCTCACCAAGACTGGCTTCTGGAAGAACTAGATCGCGAACAACTCGATGAATTGATGGCATTCTGCCAAAGAGAAGATGCTGACTCGGCTCAACTACTGGCCAGTTATCTCGAACAACGGTTTCCTGGAGAGGGCGGAGCCGAAGAACGCTCACAACGCCAGGAAACTGGTCAGAGCGCCGGTCTCACTCGGGCAGAAGCACTCGCGGTACTGGGTCTGTCGGATGATGCTAATCACGATGACGTCGTCGCCGCGCACCGCACTCTGATCCAAAAGCTACATCCAGACCGAGGCGGAAATGATTACCTCGCAGCTAAAATCAATGAAGCCAAGGATTTTTTACTCAGCTGAGCGGTCGTAGTAGTTAGCGTTCAGATTACTCACTTACTGGAGGAGCAGGTGTCGTGAGCGGCGTATTCATTATCCGCAACCAATTAGGGCACTACTGGGGCAAGTCAGGCAGTTGGGTCAAGGGAGGACGGCCGGGGCAGGTAGCCTCCTGGACTCACAGGGATGAAGCCGTGAACACCCTATTCGAGCTGGGCTCTCAACACACGGATCTTCGGGGCGAAGTGATGCTGGCCGAAACCGAGGATCAGCTCCCCAAAAATCTCGAAATCAGCCAGCACCCTGTGCCCAAACCCGATAAGGGCGACGTCCTTGAAAATAATGAGGAAGACCCCATAGATGACTGAGAATGCGGTGTTTTTTTTGGAGCGCACACGATGAGAATTGTATTGTTTCTGGCGACCAATCTCGCGGTCCTCGTGCTGGTCAGCGTCATCTTCAACCTGCTGGGGCTTGAGGGCATCCTCGCCAACAACGGGGTCGATCTGAACCTCGGTAGCCTGCTGGTTTTCTGTGGACTGTTCGGCATGAGTGGCTCCCTGATCTCATTGCTGTTGTCCAAATTCATGGCCAAACGCGGCACGGGTACCCAACTCATCGAAAGCCCCCGTAATCGAGAAGAACAATGGCTTGTCGATACCGTTAAATCGCTGGCGGACGACGCCGGAATCGGGATGCCGGAGGTCGGCATCTTCCCCTCCGATGCTGCCAATGCCTTTGCCACCGGCTGGAATCGTAATAACGCGCTGGTGGCGGTCAGTAGCGGTTTGTTAAGACGCTTCGAGGAACGAGAAGCCCGCGCGGTGCTGGCCCATGAAATCGGCCATGTCGCCAACGGCGACATGATTACACTCTCTTTGGTGCAAGGCGTGGTCAACACCTTCGTCATGTTCTTTGCCCGCATTATTGGGCACACCGTGGACCGTGTCGTCTTTAAGACGGAGCGTGGTTATGGCATCGGTTATTTTGTGGTGACCATTGTCGCTGAGATTGTGTTGGGCATTTTGGCCAGCATGATCGTGATGTGGTTTTCCCGTTACCGGGAATACCGCGCCGATGCTGCGGGAGCGCGGCTCGCTGACCGCGAGGGTATGATAGCGGCCCTGCAGCGGCTGAAGGTGGAGCAAGGCCTGCCAGGGGATTTACCGGGCGAACTGACCGCCTTCGGTATCCGCTCGCACAAGGGCTCAGGACTCGCTGGCCTGTTGCGCTCACACCCGCCACTGGACGATCGCATTCTCGCGCTGCAAAACACATGAGACTGGGGAGAGTCCGGATTACATGCCTTGCGGCCGCGCTTCTGCCGTGGCTTTTCGGGCCGCTGTCGGCACAGGAAGCGCCCGACTACCTGAACTTTTCGACTGACGACGAGTCCAATACGACCGAAGTTTTTCAGCGCGCCAGCCCCGCGGTGGTGTTTGTTACCTCGAGTGAGCTGCGGCGGCAACGCTTCACACGCAACGTCATGGAAATTCCACGCGGTGCAGGATCGGGCTTTGTGTGGGACGCCAATTCTGGTCTCATCGTGACCAACTATCACGTAGTCGCCGGCGCCGATCGTCTGGCTATCACGTTAGCGGACGAGGACGCCTTCCAGGCGGAGGTCGTAGGCCTCGCTCCCGAGAGAGATCTGGCAGTGCTGCGCATGATCGATCCACCGGATAACCTCACCGAATTGCCGCTCGGTGATTCGTCTGAGCTCTCGGTCGGTCGTAAGGTCATGGCAATCGGCAACCCGTTTGGGCTCGATACTACCCTGACTGTAGGGGTGGTCAGCGCACTAGATCGGGAAATCCAATCGCCAAGCAACCGAACCATTCGTGGCGTTATTCAGACTGATGCGGCGATCAACCCCGGCAACTCTGGCGGACCTCTACTCAACTCTTTGGGACAACTCGTCGGCGTCAATACGGCTATCTATTCGCCCAGCGGTGGCAGCGCAGGTATTGGCTTCGCGATCCCGGTCAATACGGTGATTGAGGTCGTGCCACAACTCATCGCCTTCGGCAAAATCATGCGACCTGTACTGGGCGTCGAACTGGCATCGGATCGCTGGCTAAGGCGCTACCGGGTCGACGGCGTCCCAATTGTCAGGACTTATCGTGGGTTTCCCGCCGAGACAGCCGGCATGATGGGTGCGAGGAGAGGTTCGCGTGGCGACATTATCCTCGGTGACGTCATCACAGAGATCGATGGTGAGCGAGTCGCCAATAACGACGAGTTTCTCTCGGCCATGGAAAAGCATCGCGTTGGCGACACTATCGATATTGTCACCACACGCGAGGGTGAGGAAAAACGATTTACCGTTGAGCTGTCAGAAGTGCAGTAGTGCTTTTATCAGTCGCCGCGGTGTTGCGGCCAACTTGCGGGATCGAGCGCCTCGTCGGGTAGCTGGTCACGACTGAATCTGGGAGTCTCTCCCGCACTCAATTGCGCCTCGAAGTGCCTCAGTAATGACATGGCAATCGGATATAACGCCCAGAGTGCCAGCAGGTTGGTCAGTGCTAATAACGCCATGGTGAGATCCGCAAAACCGAATACTGTGCCGATATCTTGAACCGATGCCCACGCAATCATGGTCAACACCGCTATTCGGAAAATTAGGATAGCTTTCGGTCCCAATCGCTCAAAGAACGCAATGCTGTTCTCACCCAGAAAACTGTTATAGGCGATAGTTGTGGTCGCAAATAACACCAACGCGAGGCTAACAAGGGGCTCTCCCCAAGGACCTAAATGCTCCGCCACCGCCATCTGGGTCATGACCACGCCTTGCATCTGCGCTGACTCGGAACCATAGGTGGATGACATCAGGATGATCAGGGCCGTGGCGGTACATAAAATAATCGTATCGATAAACACACTGAGCGATTGGACCAGCCCCTGCGACATGGGATGCGGTACATCCGCTGCGGCGGCTACATTGGGTACGGTACCGAGACCCGCCTCATTGGAGAACAACCCCCTGCGGGCGCCTTGTGCAATGGCGGCTGCGACTCCACCGCCTACCGCCTGTTCAAGCCCAAAAGCCGATGAGATGATCAGCCACAAAGCGCTCGGGATCTGCCCGACGTTCAGCGCTAAGACCATCAGCGCGAGCACGAGGTAGCCCACCACCATAGCGGGCACAATGATTTCAGAGACCAGCGCGAGGCGTCGAATACCACCGAATAAAATGACCGCCATGACCACGGTCATTACCAGTCCGCTGGTGAGGGCCGGGACGCCAAAAGCCGATTCGATCGACGTCGTCACAACGTAACTCTGCACTGCATTGAAGCCGAAGCCGATCGTCACTAATAGCAGCAAGCTGTAGATCACGGGTAGCACCCGCCAGCCCAAGCCATAGCGCATCACGTAAGCTGGACCGCCGCGAAACGTATCTTCGCCGTCGCGTCGCTTATACAGCTGCGCTAACGCGCATTCAAAGAGGCTGGTCGCCATACCCAGCAGAGCAATAAGCCACATCCAGAACAGCGCGCCCGGCCCGCCCAAGGTAATGGCCACCGCCACGCCCGCGATATTGCCGCCACCCACGCGCCCAGCGACACTCACCGCGAGTGCCTGAAAGCTGGAGATGCCCCGCTCCGAACCTCGCCACTCGATACCTGACAACACAGCCAGCGCTTGGCCGAACAGCCTGATCTGGACACCTCTTGCGCCGATGGTGAAACGCAGCCCGACCATGAGCAAGGCACCGATCAGCACATAGGACCAGAGCCAGTCTGTTAACGTCATCAGCATGGCAGTTAAATCAACCCAGTGACCAGAATCAGCGCCACAGCGGGTACCACGACAAATCGCGTTAGCCCCCGCCAGAGGCCGTACCATCGCAGATCGTCACGCAACTCATCCTCGCTTTGATCACGGTGCATGAACCAGCCGGTAAATAGCGCCACCATCAACCCCGCCATGGGTAACAACAATTTGTCGTATAGCGCCTCGGTCAGCTCATTAAAATTCATACCGAGCAGGCGATAGTCGTCCCATATGTTGTAGCTGAGCACTGAAATGACGCTAAGGCTAGTCACCGAGCCGACCACTAAAATGGTGCTGCGCTGACGCGACGTGCCAAGCTTTTCTTTCGTCCAGCTGGTCACACTCTCCAATAACCCCACCATGGAGGTCACGCCGGCGACCGCTAACATCACGAAGAACAGTACCGCAAAGACTGAGCCGCCCGGCATTTGCGAGAACGCCACAGGCAAGGTCTGGAAAATGAGGCCCGGCCCACTCGCCATGTCTAGTCCAAAGTGAAAAACTGCAGGGAACACCACAAACCCTGCCAACAATGCGATCAACGTGTCGGCCAGCACGATCGTGCCCGCACCCCGGGCGATAGAAAAATCTTTGGGGAGATAAGCGCCGTAAGTCATCATGCCCCCCATGCCGACACCAATGGAGAAAAAAGCTTGCCCCACTGCCGCCAGAACCGTCGCGCCAGTAACCTTGCTGAAGTCAGGGGTAAATAGCCACTGCAACGTCTCGACGAAGCCACCAGCGAAATAGTTGTAGATACTCAGCCCCACCAGTAGCGAAAACATCAGAGGCATCATGATGGTCACGGCGCGCTCAATGCCCGCGGTCACACCCGCGTAGATGATGGCACCGACGATCACATTGCCAATCAGGGTCCATAGCACCATGGACTGATTGTCAGCCAGCAACCCGGCGAAGGTGGTCTCAGCCACACCTGCGTCGAAATCGGCAAAACCGGTCACCAGCGCACGACTCAGATACCACAGCACCCAACCCACAACCACTGCGTAAGTAATGGCAATCGTATAAGCCGTTACGACACCCATGCCACCGACTATTTTCCAACCCTCGCTACGGCCAGACTCTTTCGCCACCACAGCCATAGAGGTAGGTGGGCTGCCACCTCCGCGCCTACCGACTAGTAGCTCAGCCATGAGGCAAGGAATACCGATTGCGATAGCGCAAAGGAGATAAATCACGACAAAGGCGCTGCCGCCATTTTCACCTGTCACATAGGGGAATCGCCAGATATTGCCGAGACCCACTGCAAATCCGACCGATGCCATCACGAATGCGAAGCGGCTTGACCACACCGCGTTTCCGGTTGCCACCATGTGGGCGCCTCCTACCCGTCGCGCATCAGGAGTGCATCACTCCCCAATGCGTCATTTATTATTTACTCACCACGCAACCTACGTGCCGATCCGTGTAATGACAAGGTCAAAACTGTCCCTGAAGGATAATGTCGAAACCTTCGGCACTGGGCGTCGCCAGCATCGCGACCGCTCTGCGAAAACCGTCATCTCTGGCGACAGGTCCACTACCCTTGAGATTCACTGAATAAGAATCGGGAAAAATATTGAGTTCGCCGGCGAGCATCAATGCGCCGCCCTCAGTCCCGACAATGCCCGTTATACCCGCATTGGCTACAGACCCGGCCACATCGATCCTGTAATCCCCTAGAGGGATATCGCCACTGTTAGCGGTCCAGGTCGCTCCGCGAAGGTAACCAACCCCCTCGGCCAGAGACAATTTGCCGTTAGCGAGCTCAATGCGGTCGAAGTTACCGGAGAGCGTCCCTTCAAGGTACAGCGGAAACATCACTCGCAAGATCGCGGTGTTAATGTTCACGCTGACATCACGAAAGCTCTGACGACCCGACAGACCGACACCCGCCCGTGCCCGCAAAATCTGATCGCCCCATTCACTGGTCACGGTTAACGGTGTGCTCCACCCCAATCGCCACGCCTGAAGCCGCCACTGCACGCGTCCCAGCATAAGGGGTTTGCCATCCAACAATACCCATCCCCTCACTGCCTGGCCGGACCAAATCGTTCCCGTCACCCCAGTCAGTGCCATACTTCCGGGCAACAGGCCGGTGACGACTCGAGCAGGAATCTGGGTCGTCAGGAGCGCGAGCAGCGCCACTACTGCCAGCACGCGATAATGTCGCACCAACCAACTAATCACTTAGCCACCCGCAATTCGCAAAGTGGCATTGACCCCACCACTTTGACCTGCACTGCTGACAGAGGCATCCAGCACGGATAACCCAGAAACAGCCTCAATCTGCTCAAGAAATCGCAGGAGGTTGTCGAAGGCGACGCCCTCGAAGCGGATTTGCACCTCACCGCGGCTATTCGGCTGTAGCCGCTTAACGGCCAATCCATTGGCTTCACTGGCCTGACTCAGCGTTCGGGTCAGATTGAGATTCTGCTCGCCGCCCCCGGCTCTCAGGGTGGTCAGCCGCTCCACCTTAAGATCGACTCGCACAAGTTGCTCAGCCAGTGCCTGATTGTTCTGGCTCAACTGCGCCCGGCGGCCATCCAACTCAATGAAAATAACTTTGACAAAAAGCCAGAGTCCCAGCGCACCGAGAAGCGCCATGAGCGCAATCTGATCCCGGGTGGACAAAGTTTCAAACCACTCGCGCACGGCTAGATCTCCACTCGCAAACGCGCTACCACGCCATCTCTGCGCGCGTTGGAGCTCTCTAGCTCTGCATCTAACCCACGCTGCCCTAGTTGATCTCGGACTTGCTCCACCGACTGAAAGTCGGGCGCCAGTAAATTGACGCGAATATCACGCGCGCCGCTAAAGTTCACCGATGTCAGGGTGATATCAGGCACCGCATCGGCGGCGCTGAGCAATCTCACCAATACAGGTGTAAATACACGTTGCTGCGAACCTGCACCGAGTTCAGTCAATTGGCGATCGAGTTGCTTTTCCACATCTACCACAGCGCCACGCGGATTCACGCGCCGATAACTGTCCTGAACGGCCTGCCGCAGCTGCAGGTTCTGACCCTTCAGTGATTGATAGTCAGCAACGGAAACCCCCGTCTTCAAAATCAGCGCCACGCCCAGCGCCACCGCCACGCGTTGCCACACCCCCCACCAGCGCATGAGTGGTAGCTGGGGCGCGAATTCACCCTGCCTCAGATCAGGACCCGCCGGCATCGGATCGGTCAGGAGCAAAGCCTCTGATAAACCGCCCTGCCGCCACTGTGTTTGTTGCCGCAGGCGCCCAGGAATCGCCGCCATGGCTGCCGCCTCATCCTGCCCGTAAGCCACCAGAACCACCTGCTCTGCATGCAGGCTGTCAAGCAGCGCGGGTAATAATGTGGCCTCGACTCTGGCTCCCTCAGCCTCGCTCCATCTCACCAGCACTGAGTCGGACTCAAATAACAGGGTCCACTGCCCTTCTGTCCAAGGCAAACACAGCGCTTCTGATATCCAGGGCACCTCTCTCAGTGACTCGGGCAACTCATCCATCCACTGAGCGACTTTGGCTCGGGCAACCACGCTTACTGCATGATTTCCCTCATCGAGTGGCGTATGAGCAAAGTGTAAATCGGCCACGTCCTCGAGCAATGATTCCTCGAGCATAAAAGGCAATGCGCGCCGCAGGTGCTTCACTTCCTCGGCCGCCACCGGCACAGTGATGTTGCGGACCACGTCGGACGGCAACACCAAGAAAGTATTCTCTGGCAATCTGACTCCATCATCAGCCAAGCGCTCAGGCACAGCGCCAGGGCGCAACAAAAATCCCTGCCCCTGCTGCCAACGCACGACATTGATGTTCTCTAGATTCATCGGAAAAAATTTCGCAAAGGCAGTGCAAACCGCTTAAATGACAATGTCAGGATCATAGCTCGCCCTCAGAGCGAAAAACAGCGACGGTCCGCTCCGGCATCCGGTGCAGAACGCTGAAAAGATGCCGTTTCCGTTCTACCAACTCGACCGTCGCGTCCAACAGGAACCAGTCACTTCTGATGTCTAGGAGCGGCTCTAATTGAGCCAGCTGCTGGCCCTCGAACACCGGATCGGCCAGCAGATCCGAGACACTCGTGACCGCTCCCTCTCGTCGTAGCATGTCGAGCCGCTCCGCCTCCATTTTGGGAAGCGGTAACATCTGATCATCACCATTCAAGGCACGAAGCACGGCCAACGGGCTGGTCAAGATGTTCAACCGGCCACCCGCTTCAGGCCACACGGTCACCATTGGCGCGAGCGCTCGATAGATGGGTTCCGTCATACCTTGCACCGCTCGCAATTCGCTGACGCTCGCCAAAGCCCGATTGGCAGGGAGATAGGGATAATCGGCATATCGGTATTCGGCTTCCTCCGCACCACTCATCCTTCGATCGGCATCACGATCGATAAAATCAGTGATGGCGTCGGTCAGCGCCATCGCCTCCTCCAAAGATATCGGCGCTTCATCCAGAGACTGCAAAAGTCTGATCAACACTTTCTGCGGCGCGGTCCAGCGCTTCATATCGTCGCTACTGAGCATCGGCCCATCGGCTAACACGTCAGCGCGACTCGCCAAGTCCTCAGCGGCGCCCTCCGAATCAGTCGACCCAGCTCCCCCCGGATTTGATTGCAAAGCCCCATTGGCCTCCGGCAAAAGGTTGAGATTCAATCTGCCTTGCAGATCCTCGATGGCTCCACTCAACCAGCCTCCGGCGTCGAGGGGATAAGGTGTGGGCGGTTGTGCCCACAGCTCATTAAGGTTGTCGGAGGGCTCTTTGGCACGGGCATCTTCGCGACTGTCAGCTTGTAACGCGAGTGCCGCCAGACCCTCCGCCCCGATGAGATAAGCCCAAGCCTGCTCCGACAACAATTGATTTGTGCCTCGCTGAAGACCGAGGCTGAAATCCCGCTGCAAACCGACCATCAGCGCTGCCACAAGCGCAAACACCAGCATTGCCACCACCAGCGCAGCGCCATTCTGTGATCCATCAAATTTAGAGCGAGGGCAAGACATAGATTCTTTTCATCTCTCCCACACCTGACAATTCGATCGAGACCTCGACCGCCGCAGGGGGTGCCGGTATCTGCCCTGGCTGGGACAAATCAGCGATCCAACTGTCCCGCCAGTTTCGGCGGTCGATCACGTCGTTGCGATCGCTCTCCAGCTCCGACACCGACGCGAGGAAGCGCAGCTCAAAGCGATCCACCTCTGTCAGTACCAGTGTCTCGATGGGCTCGCTCCCAGCGGTTCGGTCAAGAACCGTAAAATAGCTCCGCCATAGATCTCCGTCCTCGAGCCACCAACGGACACGTTGCAATGTGCTTCTTGGGGCCGAAGTCGAGTTGTGCCAGCCAGCACGGGTGAGTGTTAATGGGTCACGGGCCAGCTCCCCGCCAGTGAGCGCAGGGGCATTCTGACCAAATTCATCGACCACCGGCCGATTCGCAACCTGACGTAAATCCCGTGCGAGCAACGTCCATGTTTGATTAATCCCCTGTGCTCGCGAGCCTGCTTCGCGCAGACTCTCAGCACCCGACAACGCGACAGACAACCCGTTGTAGGCGATCACCGAGATCAATGCGGTAATCGCCATGGCAATCAGCACCTCGACAAGCGTGAATCCCTTGGACACTGAGCTAACGCTCCCCATTGGCCCGTCCCTGTGCGAGAAAGCCATCGAGAGTGTGGATTGGCGCATCACGACCATCTTCTGTTTTGGAGACTCTAATCTCGTATCTAAAGAAGCCCGGTACCTGGGTCTCCTCTCCCTCACTCCACCAGTACCAATCCTGGCCGGCGAGTTCTTCAGATCCCGACACACGACCGTCTTGCAACCTACCTTTTGCACTCAGCACGAGTCGCAACTCCGCAAGTCGATTGGCCGCGACCCATTGCGCCTGAGTCCGCTCCTCTAGGTAGCGCGTTCCATCAAGCTGCTGCGATAGCGTGAGTAATAGTGCGGGCAAGGCGACCGCGACAACGGCCAGCGCGACCATCACCTCAACCAATGTGAAGCCGCCACGCCCAATCGCCCCAAGCCCCTTCGAACCAGAAAGCCTTTTTCGCAAAGCGGGTTCAGTCGCCGTCATCAGCAAGGCCCTTCGGCATCAAAGTCATCCGGCCCAAAAGATCCCATTCGAGTCGATACAGCAACTCGCCAGTTCGCGTATCCAGCCATTCAAGTGCGCCGGGGGTCACTTCGCCCCCAGCCCAGGTCACGATTTGAGGCGATAGTTTGAGGTCACGTTCATATGGCGACAGGTCTGCCTCAGGCTGGCCCTCCAGAATCAATCGGAGCTCGTAACCATCACCCAAAGCCAAAGGCGTAAAAATCTCTGCCCCCTGCCGAGGAGACACCCAGCCCTGATCAAAACGCTTCAGCCACACACCCTCGTAGGCCGCAATCGAAACCTCGGGATTCTTGCCAATATAGAGACCGTGATCTGCAGCAGATAAACCCGCCTCGGCACTCGCGTAGGACAGCAGGCCCGAGATGTGTCGCACTTCTGCTTCCAGTGCAAGATCAGCGCCGCCTCGGCCTACGTTGAGGCTGACCACTCCCGTGAGCAGCACAATGACAAATACCGCTACCAGAAGCTCTATGAGGCTGAAGCCGCGAACACTCACGGGAGACGCAGTAAATCTGATGGCACTTGGAGCAACGATCAGGCCTCTGCCTCGTTCCAGTTACCAATGTCAGCATTCTGCCCCTCGCCGCCCGGGAGACCATCAGCCCCTAGAGAATAGATATCAATCTCCCGATACTCCCCGGGTGACAGATATAAATAGGGACGACCCCATGGATCAATGGGTAGCTCGGAGAGGTAGCCTCCCTGTTTGAAATTCCGTGGCTCGGGTTCGAGTGTGCTCGGCGTAACCAGTGCTTCGAGGCCCTGCTCGGTAGTGGGGTAGACGAAATTATCCAAACGATAGATCTTCAGCGCTGTTTCAATAGACTTGAAATCAGCCTGAACCTTCTGGATGCGAGCGTCGTCCGCACTGTTAAGCACCGTAGGTGCCACAACACTGATTAACAGCCCCATAATCACGAGAACCACCAAGATCTCGATTAATGAAAAACCGCTGTGTTTGTTCATGGCTAATTACCTCACCATCGTATTCAAATCGAAAATCGGCAACAGGATGGCCAACACGATGGTCAGTACCAGCCCCCCCATCACCACCACCATGGCGGGCTCGAATAAACCCATCACGGTACCCAACGTCATTTCAAGCTCTCGCTCCTGATTAAGCGCCGAGCGCTCTAGCATGGTTTCCAGATCGCCACTGGTCTCACCAGAAGCCACCATGTGAACCATCATCGGCGGAAAGAAAGTTTCCTGTGAGAGCGCCCGACTCAGACTCGCGCCCTCCTGTACCGCAACGGATACGGCACTACTTGACTCACGTAATGCAAGATTCGTCATGACAGCCCCGGCAATGCGCAATGCATGAATCAGCGGCACACCTGACGCCATCAGGATACTCAGAGTGGACGCAAAGCGCGCACTGTCTAGCGCAATCAGCACCCCCCGGAGCCCGGGAACCCGGAGCAATAGCTGATGCCACCGTTTACGGCGACCCGGATGTCTTAGAGCACGGCGGCCAAGCCACACCAATGCCACAATAAGAATCAAACAGTAGATTGCGTAGGCACGCATAAAATCGCTGACCCAGATCAACCCTACGGTCAGGGGAGGCAGTGACTTTTTGGAGTGCGCAAAGATGCCGATCAGCTCAGGCACGACAAAAATCATCAGCGCTGACACCACCGCCACGGCTACAGCAATGAGGACGAATGGGTAGATCAGCGCCATTTGCAGCTTCTGAGCCGTATGCTGGCGCGTCTCAGTGTAATGGGCGAGCTGCTCAAGCACAGGGGCGAGTTGACCGGCCTCCTCGCCGGCATTGACCATGGCTCGATACATCTCGCCAAAAGCCTGCGGAAATTGGTTAAGGGCATGCGCCAACGTATGGCCTTCCGCCACCTTGGAACGCACTTGCAACATCATGGATTTGATCGAGGATTTGCGGCTTTGGTCCGCCACGGCTTGCAGACATTCATCTAAAGGTAGCGCGGAGGCAACTAGCGTCGCCAGTTGGCGTGTTACGAGCGCCAGATCAGCGGCACCCAATCGCCTACTCAACAAGCCGAAGCGCCCGCCGTCACTGCCCCGGGCGGTATCGGACGCGACGGCTACTTCAACTGGCCGAAGTTGCCTTTGCCTGAGGGTGCCTCGTACCTGACGATCAGAGTCGCCCTCCAGCACTCCTTTGACGAGCTTGCCCTCAGCGTTCAGAGCCTTGTAGCGAAAGGCCGTCATGAATCAGTTGACCGCAGTCACCCGCAGCACTTCTTCGAGGCTGGTATCGCCGCTGATGATGCGGCGGCGACCATCTGCATCGATGCCCGGACTGTCTTGGCGCGCCAGGCGCAGGAGCGATTGCTCCCCCTCACCGCTGTGAATCGCCTCGCGCAGCGCCTCTCCAATTTCAATCAACTCATAGATGCCGGTTCGCCCGCGATAGCCTGTCATATTGCAATGCTCGCAACCGCTAGCTCGAAAAAGTTGTACCCCCTTATCGCTCAATCCCAACCGCTCTCGCTCGGCATCACCGGGTTGATAAGGCTCTTTGCATTCAACACAGAGGAGCCGAACCAGCCTCTGTGCCATCACAGCCAAGAGGCTCGAGGACAGCAGGAACGGTTCGACTCCCATATCCTGCAGACGCGTGACGGCACCAATAGCGGTATTCGTGTGGAGTGTCGACAAAACCAGATGGCCTGTGAGTGATGCCTGCACTGCAATTTCCGCCGTTTCAAGATCCCTGATCTCCCCAACCATGACCACGTCTGGGTCCTGTCGCAGAATCGCCCGCAGACCTCTTGCAAAGGTCATGTCGACTTTCGGATTGACCTGAGTCTGCCCGACTCCAGGCAGCATGTACTCAACCGGATCTTCAATGGTGAGGATATTGCGTGAGCTTTCGTTAATGCTCGACAGACCCGCATAAAGTGTCGTTGTCTTTCCTGATCCCGTGGGTCCCGTCACCAGAATAATGCCGTGAGGGCTGGCCAATGCACTCCTATAGGCATCGTATACCTGAGAGTTCATTTTCAATTCGCTCAGATTCAGTTGGCCTGCCTGCTTGTCCAACAAACGCAGCACCACCCGCTCCCCGTAGGCGGATGGGATGGTCGACATACGAATGTCAATGCCATGGCCAGCAATGCGAACCGAAATCCGGCCATCCTGCGGCACACGTTTCTCCGCAATATCCAGTTTCGCCATCACTTTGAGTCGTGACACCAGCAGCGGAGCGAGCGCTCTTTTAGGCGATAGGATCTCGCTCAATACCCCGTCCACCCGATACCGAACGCTCAGTCGCTCTTCAAAGGTCTCAATATGAATATCCGAGGCTTGCTCTTTCACCGCCTGAGAGAGAATCGCATTAATCAAGCGGATAATCGGTGCGTCGTCATCCGTGTCCATGAGATCACCGACATCCGGCAGTTCTTCAACCAGACGCGACAAGTCGATATCTGAGGAGAGGTCTTCGGCCATCTGAGCGGCTTCGTTCTGGGTGCGCTGGTACGCCACGGTCAGCCGCTGACGGAATTCCTGCTCTTCCAGCGACTGCAGCAAAAAGCCTTCTCCGACGAAACGCCTTACTTCAAGCAGAACATCGGTTTCCAAAGGGGCAACGTAATGGAGCGTCATACCCTTGGCCGATCGCTCCAGCAGTACATTGCGCGTCTGTGCGTAAGTAAAAGGTAGTCCCGATGTCGTCAACGCAGGGGGCGAGGACTCAACTGCGGATAACGCTTCCGACACAGACTCGGTCATTGGCAATCACTCGTTCCCTGTGCCGTCTGAAGGCACCTCGGGTAACTGTTGAATCTGTTCTTCCCAACTCGGTAGCACGGGTAGGTTGCCGTCATCGAGAAACATCAGACCGCGCTCGCGACGTTCCAACTGCTCATCGCGGATAAAGCGGTACTTTTCGGCGGTGGCCCCGGCGAGATCATCGTCATCCCGAATAATCGTCGGGCGGATGAAAACCAGCAGGTTGGTCTTTGTCACCGTCACCGAATCACTGCGAAACAGTCTTCCCAGCACGGGAATTCGCGACAAAACCGGCACACCCTCACTCGAATCCTGTATGTCGTCCTTAACCAAACCTCCCAGCACAACAATATCGTTGTCATTGGCAAGTACCATGGTCTCGATCTTACGTTCGTTGGTGATCACGTCAGAGGCCAAAAGACTCGGGGCAATACTTGACACTTCCTGAACGATATCAAGCACCACTGCGTCACCCTCGTTAATCTGTGGCGTAACTGTCAGTGTTATCCCCACACTCTGCCGTTCAATAGTCTGAAAGGGGTTTTGGGCGCCGTTTCCCACACCCGTATTCGTATAAGAACCTGTTAAAAACGGCACCTGTTGGCCCACCGTAATGGAGGCTTCCTCGTTATCGAGTGTCAATAAGCTGGGTGTCGACAGAATGTTGGCATTGCCTCGGGTCTCCAACGCATTCAGGATCACGGTCATGGTGAGGGACTCGTCCACCACGCCCCAGCCCAAGGTTGTACCGGGTATGGTGGCCAGAGATCCCGCAACCGCCCGGGTACCTATATTCTCAGAGCCATCCTCGGGTATGAGCGCCCCAGCCAGCCCGGCGGCCGTCTGACGGCGCGCCTGATCGGTGGTGACGTTGCTGCCGAATAACCCACTGTCATTTGAAAAAAGCCACTGCAGCCCCAGCTCTTGGCCTTCTGTCACCTCCATTTCGACAATGATCGCTTCAATCAAGACTTGGGCGCGGCGAATATCCAACCGCGCAATCACTGCTTCCAGCGCTGCCATCTCGTCGGTATCGGCGGTGATGATTAAGCTATTGGTTCCCTCGTCAGCCTCGATCGTCGACTCGCCGTTGCCGGCACGCTTGCCGCCACCCCCCTCCTCCAGCCGCGTAATGTTTTGCATCACACGGGTCAGGACTTCAGCCACCCCGGTAGCGTCGGCGTATTCAAGATAAATCACCCGGACATTCCCAGACTGCTCGAGCGGGGTGTCGAGGTAAGTCACTAGCTTGCGGATACGATCCACTGACAGCTCGTCCGCGGTCACCACAACACTGTTAGTGCGCTTATCGGCCACCAGCACCGCCTCTTTATCGGCGTCGGCACCCTCTCCCTGCCGGGACTTCTCAAGCGTGTTCAGCATGCTGACCACATCCTCGGCGACACCGTACTTGAGCCGAATGATCTCGGTGGTCTGGATCGCCGAGCGGTCCATGCGTTCAATGATGTCGACGATGCGTCCAATGTTCGATCGGATATCGGAAATGATGATGGCATTACTCGGTGCGTAGGCCGCCATATGCGCCTGCTGCGGCACCAGTGGACGAAGCACCGGAATCAGTTTGGCCGCCGAGATATTGTCGAGCCGGATCACCTGGGTAACGTATTCGTCGTTACCAACCGCCGCTTGATCTTCCATGATAGGCACCGGCGATGAGCGGGCATCTTTACTCGGAACAATGCGAATCACCTGCCCGC
>JBELDB010000004.1:0-46109 GCA_042094525.1 Congregibacter sp.
CCACTTCTAGATTCGCCATGTGACGCATGATCGGGTAGTCATCCGAGATGCCGTTGCCGCCGAGCATGTCCCGGGCACTTCGGGCTATATCCAGCGCCTTACCACAGGAATTCCGCTTGATAAGGCTAATAAGATCGGGCGAGATTTCGCCCGCCGACAGCATTTTGCCCGCCTGAAAGCAGCCCTGCAGGGCCAGACCAATCTCGGTCTGCATGTCGGCTAATTTTAGTTGAATCAACTGCTTAGAGGCTAAAGGTACGCCAAATTGAGAGCGATCGAGCGTGTACTGGCGTGCCGTATGCCAGCATTCTTCTGCCGCGCCCATGACGCCCCAGGCGATGCCGTAACGGGCGTTGTTCAAGCAGCCAAAGGGACCCTTGAGGCCCTCGACATTCGGGAGGTGGTTCTCTTCGGGAACAAAGACATTGTCCATGACAATCTCCCCCGTTATCGAGGCTCGCAACGCGAGTTTGCCCTCGATCTTGGGTGCGCTCAGCCCCTCCATACCCTTTTCCAAAATAAAGCCGCGGATCACATCGTCCTCGGTTTTTGCCCAGACGATGAACACGTCCGCCAGCGGGCTATTGCTAATCCACATCTTGGCGCCAGTTAATCGGTATCCACCGTCGACCGCTTTAGCACGAGTGACCATCCCGCCAGGATCAGAACCATAATCCGGCTCGGTGAGGCCAAAGCAGCCAATCCATTCACCGGTCGCTAATTTCGGTAGATATTTCTCGCGCTGCTCTTCGGTGCCGTAGGCGTAAATGGGATACATCACCAAAGAGGATTGCACGCTCATCATGGAGCGATAGCCCGAGTCGACGCGCTCGATTTCGCGCGCGATCACGCCGTAGCAGACATAGTCGACACCGGGACAGCCGTAGCCATCGATCGTGGCACCTAACAGTCCCATTTCACCCATTTCGCGAAAGATATTGGGGTCGGTGCTCTCCTGGCGGTAGGCCTCTTTCACTCGGGGTGCCAAAGCGCTCTGCGCGTATTGCTGTGCGCTGTCCCGCACCATTCGCTGCTCCTCAGAGAGCTGCGAGTCGAGTTCAAAGGGGTCTTGCCAGTTGAGGGCGGTCCATCGCGTTTTTGAGGCCATCGTTGCGGAGTCCAGTGCGTTGTGGTCTGCGCGCGAATGGTAAGATATTGCGCCCCCTAGGAAAAGTGGGGACATTATCCCCCGAGGGTCTAGCGAATCTGTGATGCGCGACCGATGGGTTTGCGTGTGTGGTCAGAGGTTACCCCAATGCTCCTTTCACTATGGCGGAAATACGGGCCCGGTATGTTATTGACCGGCGCCTTGGCCGCTGTCGCCAGCGTGCTCTCGGCCAGATACGGCGCGCCCGCCATGTTGATGGGTTTGCTGTTGGGCATGGCTTTTCATTTTGCCAGCGACATGACCAAAGTGACTGCCGGTACAGAACTGATGGCGGGCCCCGCGTTGCGGATGGGTGTGGCGCTACTCGGTGCGCGTCTGGCTTTTTCTGACCTTGCTCAGTTGGGGTGGGAGCCCATGGTCTTTTTGGTTTTTGCGGTGGTTACAACCATCCTAAGCGGCGTGGTGTGCGCTCGAATGCTGGGGGTTGAAGCCAGACTGGGCGTGCTCACCGGTGGCTCAGTGGCAATTTGTGGTGCCTCCGCTGCGATGGCCATCTCCAGCGTGTTGCCGGAAACAGAGGAGCGACGCCACGCCACGCTGTTTACGGTCATCGGCGTGGCCAGCTTGAGTACTTTCGCCATGATCTTTTATCCGGTGCTTGGCGATGCCGTTGGGATGAACGATGAGGCAATGGGGTTCTTTATTGGTGCCACCATTCATGACGTCGCGCAGGTGGTTGGCGCCGGATACAGCGTGTCAACCGACGCAGGTGATCTCGCGGTCATGGTGAAATTATTTCGCGTCGCGATGCTGATACCCGTAGTCGCTGCGATTGCGTTTGTGTTCGCTCGCGCTAGTTCCGACGCTGAGTCTCACAGTAGATTGCCAAAGGTGCCGTTATTTCTTTTGGGTTTTCTCGCTTTGTTCGGTCTTAACACGGCCGGCGTGATACCAGCGCCGGCGATTCCGCTGCTGTCCACTGCGGCCTCGGTGCTTTTGTTGCTGGCGATCACGGCGCTCGGTATTAGAACCTCACTGAGAGAGGTGCTTTCAATTGGCTTCAGGCCCATTATTCTTCTCTGCACGGAGACTGCGGTGCTGGCCGCGCTGGTGTTGAGCTTTCTGTTCTGGTCACCCTTGTGACCCCCTCAAATGGGTGTAGCGCTGGATAACGGATCGCTACACACTACGCGCGACGGGTCGAGACAAGTAGGGGTTCGCGCCGGGAGTGGGAGTCACTCCGCCTCACAATGGCTATCTAGCCAAGGCCTCACAGCAACAAGGTATGACGATGAAATTGAATGATTTGGGTTTGCTGCGCAGGGCTTCATACGTAGCCGGGGCATGGCAGGAGACTGGCAGCGGCTCACTCACGGTCACCAACCCGGCCACGGGTGAAGCAATTGCAGAGGTGTTGACCGCAGGGCGTGAAGAGACTGAGGCGGCCATCTCGGCGGCTCATGACGCCATGCTGCTCTGGAGAGAGGTTCCGGCAAAAGCGCGGGGTCAGATTCTGCGTCGATGGTTCGATCTGATGATGGCGCATCAGGAAGACCTCGCCATCATTATGACAACCGAGCAGGGCAAGGCGCTGGCGGAGAGCCGCGGTGAAGTCGCTTACGGAGCCGCTTTCATGGAGTGGTTCGGTGAGCAGGCCAAGCGTATCGACGGTGATGTGATCCCCGCGCCTTCCAGTGACAAGCGGGTCGTCTGCATCAAACAGCCGATTGGGGTTGTCGCGGCGATTACGCCCTGGAACTTTCCCAATGCCATGATCGCACGGAAGGCCGCGCCGGCGCTGGCCGCCGGCTGCAGCATTGTGATCAAGCCCGCCTCCGAGACGCCATTGTCGGCCCTGGCGATGGCAGAATTGGCTGAGCGAGCAGGTGTGCCGGCAGGTGTTTTGAACGTCGTGGTGGGTGCTTCCGCGGAAATAGGGCCGGCGCTGACTGACAGCCCGTTGATACGCAAACTGACTTTTACGGGCTCAACAGAGGTGGGCCGACGACTGGAGCAGGCCTGTGCGGCGACGCTCAAGCGGACTTCCATGGAATTGGGGGGCAACGCGCCATTCATTGTCTTTGAGGATGCTGATATCGACGCAGCAGTTCAGGGCGCCCTGATATCGAAATACCGCAACAGCGGGCAAACCTGTGTGTGTACCAATCGGATCCTTGTGCAGAACAGTATTCATGATGTTTTTGTCGATAAATTGGTTGCGGCAACGGCTGAGCTCAAAATGGGCAACGGCCTCGAGGAGGGCGTGCAGCAGGGTCCTCTGGTGAATGAGCAGGCGGTAGAAGATGTTGATCGCTTGGTGCGCTTGTCGACTGATGCGGGGGCGCAGGTTGCGCTTGGCGCCGCGCGCTCGGATTTGGGGCCCTGCTACTACCAGCCCACCGTGCTCACCGGCATCACCTCAGATATGGCGGTTTTCCGAAATGAAATTTTTGGCCCGGTTGCACCGGTGATGTCGTTTGCCGATGAGGCAGAAGCGATCGCCTTGGCCAACGACACCGAATTTGGTCTCGCTTCGTATTTTTACACCCGCGATATTGGTCGGGTGTGGCGCGTTTCGGAGGCGCTGGATTACGGCATGGTGGGCGTTAATGAGGGAATCATTTCCAACGAGATGGCGCCATTTGGTGGCGTAAAGGCGTCCGGCTCAGGTCGAGAGGGTTCCAAATACGGCATCGATGATTATCTCGAAATTAAGTACATCTTGATGGGCGGTCTCGATCGTTGATGAGGCAGATCGAAACGGGCAGAGAATGATGCAGAGCAGCATGAATACATCGGTAATGACGGCGCAATTATTGTGTGCGTCGCGGAAGGAGAGGTGATGACCACGGATAGAGGAGATTTTCGGCAGGCGCTCGGACGGTTCGCGACGGGGGTGTGCCTGGTGACGGTGGACGATCCTGAGCTGGGGCCGCTCGCTACCACTGTGAACTCTTTCTCTTCGGTATCTCTGGACCCGCCGCTGGTGCTGTGGAGTATTCAGAACTCCTCAGACCATCTGGCGATCTACACCGACTGCCAGCACTTCGGGATCAGCATGTTGAGCTCGGATCAGGAAGCGCTTTCCGGTCAATATGCTCAGCGCGGTGGTCATGGAGCAAGAATCGAACATTTTACAAACGGGCCTGAGGGTGAGCCCAAGCTGATCGATGCCTTGGCGCATTTCACCTGCGCGACCCACGCCGTGCACCCCGGTGGCGATCATCAAATCATCGTCGGCGAAGTGTTGCATTTTGAGTCGGGTGAAGCCGACCCCCTCGTCTTCTACAGCGGGGGTTATCGCGCACTATCTTGATCGTATATCTCGCCCGGCCGGTGCCGATTAACGGCGGCAGGTCTAGTTGAGGTCACATGCCGTTCATAAAGGTGTCGTGGTCGATCAAGCCGCTATCCCTCACGGTGTTGAGCGCGTTCGCATAGGAAAGTAGCAAGTCGAGTGCGTACCGGCTCCTCTCCGCAAATGTATCGTGGCGTTCGTCATCGTTCTCATTGCTATTTTCGTTGCATATGGCGCTGACGTTTCGTGCAATCAGTTGCTCGGGTATCCAACACAGCCGGTTGTTTTTGTAGCTGCTCATTCGCAGCTCTGAAATCACGTAGGCGCCCCCTTCACCTGCAGACACCGCACAGGGGAGGGCGGGTTTGTGCGACAGCTCCCCGGTAGCGGCCCAAAGTAAAAAAAAGTTTTTCAGTGCCGCAGGAACCATGCCGTGCCATTCAGGTGCGATCACGACGAACCCGTCACTGCTGTCTAGTGCTGCTTTGATGTCGGGAATCGCTGACCATTGTGGCCCCTCGTTCCGGAGATCTTCATCCCATAGAGGGAGCGGCGACTTGCCCAGATCCAGCACCCAACTCGTGACACCGTCTCTGGAATTAAGTTGAGCCGACAGAAAGCGGCCCACTTTGCCGCTTTGGGAGTCCTTGCGATGGCTCCCAGTGATGATGCCGATCTTCACGCCGGAGAGTTTCAGGCGGCGAGCGTGTCGCTGAACAAAGCCAGCGTGCGTTCTTTTGCCTGTGCTGCGGCGGAGGCGTCAAAGGAGCCACGTTGATCACAATTAAAGCCATGGTCAGCCGCGTAGACGTGCACCGGTAAATCAGGCTGCTTCTCCTGAAATGCAGCCACAGAATCCATAGGGATGTGGGCGTCCTGCTCACCAAAGTGCAGGATGATTGGGCAAGAAGGTGTCATCTCTGCATTGTCGGGGATGCCCCCGCCGTAGTATGCCGATGCTGCCGAGACCTGACTCAGGTTACAGCTCGAGAGCCACGTCAGCAGACCGCCAAAGCAGTAACCCACCACGCCGACTTTTCCGTGATTCGCCGCAGCGTCAACGGTGGCTTGCAGATCTGCCAGGGTCTGGCTCATATCCAGCTTTTGAAAAGCGAGCTCGATACCGGCGGTCATATCGTCTTCGGTATAGCCCAGCTGCACGTCTCGCTCCAGACGGTCAAAAATGGCCGGGGCAATGGCATAAAAGCCCGCCTCGGCATAACCATCGACAACCGAGCGAATGTGCGAGTTGACGCCAAAGATCTCCTGTATGACCACGACAGCGCCTTTCGCCGCGCCCGAGGGGCTCGCCTCATAGGCGCCTAGTTCAAATCCATCGCCGCAGGTAATTGTCGTGTTTGGCATAGCTATCTCCTCTGGAGCCCCATTCGGGGTGTTGATATCGAAGGCCGGCCATTGTGACCAAAGTCGACACTGAATGAAAACCCCATGGCAGTCGCGTTTCCCAGAGCGGAGCAGCGGTTGCCGCCTTGGCGCGGCAGTGCTCCGGTTTCCAAGATCTGGGTCAGCCAATACAATTACTGATCTATGAGATGGGAAGAGGCGAGTGAGCGCCATTGCGCTGCCGAACGCTGACTCACTGCCCCTTCTTCATACGCGCGAGAACCTGAAAATGCCTGAGTCGGATACATTTATATCGCCCGCAGAGCTCGCCTCACAGCTGGAGAGGTCCGACCTCACTGTTGTTGATGCTTCTTGGTATTTGCCCGCAGACGGTCGCGATCCCAAGGTAGAGTTCCTCTCTAGCCGTGTTCCCGCCGCCCAATTCTTTGACATCGATACCGTTGCAGATCTGGATCACGCGTGCCCCCATATGCTGCCCAGTGAGCCGGTATTTACACAATGTGTTCAAGCGCTTGGTATCGGTGCGAACAGCCGAGTGGTGGTCTATGACGGCAAGGGGCTGTTTTCTGCCGCTCGAGCCTGGTGGATGTTCCGCGTATTTGGTCATGACAGGGTGCAGATTCTCGAGGGCGGTCTGCCGGCTTGGGTTACTGCGGGTTATGACACGGAGCAGGGCGAGCCACCGGTGGCCAAGCCCGGCGTGGGGTTTGTCGCGGTGCATCAGCCGGCGTGGCTGGCAGATGTGGAAGGGGTCAAGGCTGCGCTGTCATCCGGGAACCACATCGTGGTCGACGCGCGTTCCGCCTCCCGGTTTGCCGGCGAAGAAAACGAGCCGCGGCCTGGCGTGCGTCCCGGTCATATCCCCGGATCAAAAAATCTGCACTACGCCCAGATTTTGAGCGGTGATCCCGCGAACTTAAAATCTCTACCGGAGTTGGAGGCGCTTTTTGCTGGGGTCGGGGTTGGTCACGGTGAGCGGGTTGTCACGACCTGCGGATCAGGCATTTCCGCCTGCTTGTTGGCATTGGCCCTGCATGAGCTCGGACGTTCTCCTGTCGCGGTGTATGACGGTTCTTGGGCCGAGTGGGGTTCCAGGCCAGATTGCCCCGTCGAGAGGGGGTGAGAAGCACGGCGCTCTCTGTTATCGTCCGCGGCGTCGACCATCACGCATAACCCATGAAGAATCTTTATTTAATCGGTAATTGGAAGCAGAACGGAAGTCAGGCCGCGATCGACGCGTTCTCTGAGCAGTGGGCCTCTGATGAAAATCCCCGATTGCGCATTGCCATCGCCCCGCCTTTTCCTTACCTGCAGGCAGTGGCTGGGGCTTTCACCGGCTGTGAACTCGCGGCACAGGACTGTTCTGTTCATGCCCACGGGGCGCATACCGGTGAGGTGTCCGCCAACATGCTGGTCGATCTGGGCTGCCAATTTGTTCTCGTTGGCCATTCCGAGCGGCGGGAGTATCACAGCGAAAGTGATGAACTGATTGCTCAGAAGTTGGCGGCGGCGCAGTTAGCGGGTGTGACCCCTGTACTCTGCGTGGGCGAGCAGCAGTCCGCTCGAGAGGCGGGTGAGCACTATGATGTGGTGCGTGCTCAGCTTCGATTAGCGCTGGCCAATTGTGAGCCAAAACTACTCATTGCTTATGAGCCAGTGTGGGCGATCGGCACCGGTCTAACAGCAACGCCGGATCAGGCGAATGATATGCACGCCATGATCAGACAAGAGGTGGGCTCGCTTCTCGGCGAATCCCATTACACCCCTATCCTCTACGGCGGGAGTGTTAACGCAGAGAATGCTGACGCATTGTTTGCCTGCCCCCACGTCGATGGTGCGCTGGTTGGCGGCGCTTCTCTGGAAGCGGCCTCCTTTATGGCGATTGCACAATCCGCGTCAAATAACCTGAGTCACTGAGATGTCTATCGATCCCAACACGCCAGTTCTGCTGGGCGCAGGCCAGTTTACCGAGCATCTTGACGACAATTTTAATGCGCTGATGCCCGAGGATTTGGCGGCCCGCGCCTGCGAGGCTGCACTGGCCGACACTGGCGCGGCGGAATCGCTACACCCTCTGATCGGCCGTCTTGCTTGCGTGCGTCTGTTCGCGCACTCGGTACCAGACCCGATTGTGCCCGTCATCGCACCGTTTGGGCGGAGTAGCAGTCCGCCGCTGTCGATTTTGAGCCGGCTCGCTCTACCGAACGCGTCAGCGATCTATTCACGGGCTTGTGGCGATGAGCCGCAGCGTTTGGTTTATGAGTTGGGCAACGCCCTGGCGCGCGGTGAAATCAACGGCGCGATCATCTGTGGTGCCGAGGCGCTAGCGACTTCTCGTCAGCTTCAGCGACAAGGCCTGTCGGCGGACTGGAGCGATGACCCGGAGGGAGAAACCGACGATCGTGGCGCCTGTATCGATGTGCTGTTTGACGCCGAGCTCAATCGGCATGGTGCATGGAATCCCATCGATATCTATCCACTCCAAGAGCAGGTTAGGCGGAGTGAACTCGGACTCAGTAAATCAGCTTACAGGACCCAGTTAGCTGAGCTGATGGCGCGGTTTGCCAGCGTGGCGGCGGCCAACCCGTATGCCGTGTTTGGTAACGCAATGACTGCCGCAGAGATTGGAGAGGAGTCGAGTAAAAACCGCTTGATGGGTGATCCGCACCTTAAGTCAATGGTGGCCAAAGACGGCGTGAATCAGGCCTCGGCGCTGGTGCTTACGCGTTGGGAAACGGCGCAATCCCTTGGGGTGGCGGATAGGGCGATTTTTCTTCATGGACATGGGACCGGCTCTGAGCCTCAAGTACTCAACCGAAGCTCCATGGGGCAATCAGAGTCCATGGCCGCGGCCTATCGCGATGCATTGGCAGGCGCTGGGATTGAGGCAGAGCAGCTGGGCGCTGCCGACCTATATTCCTGTTTTCCCATCGCTGTCTGGGTGGCGATGGATGCCTTGGGGATGCAGCTCGATGATCCGCGGCCGTTGACGCTGACCGGTGGATTGCCGTTTTTTGGCGGTCCGGGCAACAATTACTCGACCCACGGCATTGCCGAGATGGTGCATTGGTTGAGGGCGCAGCCCGAGCCCTCATATGGCGTAGTCGGAGCCAATGGCGGTTATCTTTCCAAGCATGCGGTGGGCGTTTATGCCAACATTCCGGCCGAGTTTCCCAAGGCAGCGTCCGAATTTAAAGCTCCGGAGTCCGTCGAAGTTGTGTCAGACCCGGAGCCCAATGGTGTGATAGAGAGTTATACCTTTCAGAGGCAGAAAGATGCCCCAAGAGCGGTGATCGTCGGCCGACAAGTGTCTGACGGGCGCCGTTGGGTCGGGGTGGCTGACCCGGAAGATGCCGAGCTACTTGCTTGGTTTGAAAAGGCAGATCCCCTAGGAGAACAAGTCGAGGTGTCAGCAGGCGAGCGCAATATCGTGCGCCGGCGGGCCCAATAATGAGCAGAGATTAATTGAAGAGAGTAATAGGAGTTAATACATGGATATCAACGGAAAAGTAGCAGTGGTTACCGGCGGTGCCTCAGGCATTGGGCAGGCGGTGACGCGGCGTATTGCCGGCGCCGGCGGCAAGGTGGTCATTTTTGACCTGAACGAGGACGCGGGGCAGGCGATGGTCGCTGAGCTTGGCGCAGACAACTGCGTCTTCGCCAAAGTAAACGTGGTGGACGAGGACTCCGCCAAAGCGGGTATTGAGGCTGCTGTGAGTGCCTTTGGCACCATCCATATCAACGTGAACTGTGCCGGTATCGGTAACGCGGCAAAAACCCTTGGCCGGGACGGGCCATTTCCGATGGATGTCTGGAGCAAGGTCATTGCGGTGAACCTGACAGGGACTTTCAATGTGCTGCGGTTATGCGCAGAAGTCATGGCGAAGCATGACCCCGTCAACGATGACGGTTCGCGCGGGGTGATCATCAACACCGCCTCAGTAGCCGCCTATGAAGGTCAGATGGGCCAGGCAGCCTATAGCGCCAGCAAGGGCGGTATTGTCGGCATGACACTCCCTATTGCACGCGATCTCTCAACCGTGGGTATCCGCGTGAATACGATCGTTCCAGGCCTCATCAATACCCCCTTGTTCAATGGGCTGACTCCGGAGTTTGTCGAATCGCTGTCGCAGTCGGTGCTGTATCCGAAGCGCCTGGGCCGCCCCGAAGAAATCGCTCAGTTGGCGACTTCAATCATCGATAACGATTACATTAACGGCGAATGCATCAGAATGGATGGCGGTATCCGGATGCAGCCGCGCTAAAAAGGAGCGAAGTGATGTCAGATGAAGCAACAGTTTTAACCGACGAGGCGGACGGCGTCCTCGTCATCACCATCAACCGTCCAGAAGCGAAAAATGCGGTCAACCTGTCGGTTGCGCAGGGCGTGGCGGCGGCGCTGGAGCGGTTGGACAGTGACGATTCCTTGCGGGTCGGAGTGCTGACCGGCGCTGGCGGTACTTTTTGTGCCGGCATGGACCTGAAGGCATTCGTCTCGGGGGAGTTTCCTCACATAGAGGGGCGAGGTTTTGGCGGTATGACTGAGCGCTCCGCTGACAAGCCCCTGATTGCGGCGGTTGAGGGCTATGCCCTCGCCGGTGGCTGCGAATTGGCAATTGCCTGCGACCTCATTATTGCGGCCGATAATGCAAAGTTCGGCATACCCGAGGTTAAGCGGGGCCTTGTGGCTGCCGCGGGAGGTTTGGTCCGGTTGCCGTCTCAGATTCCCTATCGGGTCGCAATGGAGTTGGCCCTGACAGGCGAATTTATGGCAGCAGACCGCGCGATGGCAATGGGCTTGGTGAATCAGTTGACCGAAGCAGGCGGCGCGTTGGATGCGGCCAAGGCACTGGCGGCACGGATTGCCGAGAACGGCCCGATGGCCGTGAAGGTCAGCAAAGCGATCATTAAAGCCTCTCGCGACTGGAGCGACAACGAAGCGTGGTCCAACCAGAACGCGCTCACTCAACCTGTGTTCACCAGTGAGGATGCGATTGAGGGTGCGACGGCATTTGCTGAGAAACGCAAGCCCGAGTGGAAGGGGCGCTAGTTGTTGCATTACGGTGTTGATGCATTCAGTCTCGGTTCCGTCGGAGACTGAAGATCAATCCATAGGGGCGGCGATATGAGTAACAGCGATCTTAATGTCATTCGCAAGGTGTTCGCGCACGACCTCATGCAGGTTTACGTGCGCCTCTTCTTATTGCTCACTGTGGCGTGGTTCTCTGTTGAGGTCTTTGCGCCTTTTATGGCACTGGCGCTGTGGTCACTCATCCTCGCGGTGTCTCTGTATCCCGTTAACCACTGGTTGGCGGTTCGTCTGAATCTCAGCGAGGGCAAGGCAGCCGTCATCTTCATCTGCATCGCTTTTCTCATTATCGGTATCCCCACGGGGTTGTTGGGCGTGTCCATGGCGCAGCACATGGGCGATTGGGTGATGACGCTCAGTGATCAAGGTTTTACCGTCCCCGAGGCTGATCCTGCCGTGGCCGAATGGCCGGTGATTGGCGCCCCGCTGTATGAACTGTGGGAGCGCGCGCACGAAGACCTAGTCTCGGCGGCACAGATGATCCAGCCACAGCTGATTGCAGGCGGTCGCATCCTGCTTGCGGCTGCCGGCAATACGCTGCTGGCGCTGGCGCTGTTTTTCATTGCGCTGCTGATTGCGGGCTTCATGATGGCAAACGCGACACAGGGTGCCCTGCAGATGCGTCGCTTGATGATGACGTTTTCAGACCCGGAGCGAGGCGACGAGATTCATGAGCTGGTGGTTGCAACCATCAGATCTGTTTCGAATGGTGTGGTCGGCGTTGCCTTTCTGCAGGCGCTCGCGCTGGGTGTCGGGTTCCTCGTGCTGGACGTGCCGGCGGCGGGTGTTCTCGCGTTGGTTGTGCTCTTTCTCGGAGTCCTTCAACTGCCTTCGTCGCTAGTAGTGTTCCCTGTTTTGGCTTGGCTGTGGCTGGCAGCCGATGGATCCATGTTGGGCCATATTCTGGGGACCATCTATCTGTTTGTCGCAGGTGTGGCTGACGGGTTGCTGAAGCCGATATTGCTCGGCAGGGGCGTCGATACCCCCATGCCTGTCGTTCTCGTGGGCGCACTGGGCGGCCTGGCTGCGGAGGGTCTAATTGGATTATTTGTGGGTGCCGTGATGTTGTCGGTGAGCTACAAGCTGTTGATGGCATGGGTTGATCACAGCGTATCTGATGCCGATGCTGATGAACCTGAAGATGCTGCGTTGAAGCCTCAAGCCTGACACCAAGCTTAAATTCCTTCTGATGGTCCGTGCTTCTTGGCGAGTCGTATGTGTACCGAGTGTTATCGAAACCTTCTAACTTGCCATGATCAGAGGTGACATGAGAGCCATTACTCCGCTCTTTTTGAGCGTTCTTTGCTTTGCTTGCAGCGCTCCGACGCCAGAGAAGGCGCCTGCAAGCCACACAGTGTCTACCACAACTGGGGTGGTAGCCGCCGAGGTCGGCCCTGAGGATTCGGTGATATACCGCGATATCCCCTATGCGAAACCGCCACGGGGTGATGGACGGTGGGCTGCGCCGGTCGCGCTGAATACGCCGGATCACGACATTGAGCCGAAAGCCGAGCCCGTGATGTGTCCGCAGCCTCAGAGCATGGCCTCCGGCGGTGCAAAAGGCGACTACCTTGGATCTGAGGATTGCCTGTATCTGGATATTTACACTCCTGACACCTCAGGTACTGAGGGCCTGCCGGTCATGCTGTGGATCCATGGCGGTAGTAACGTCACCGGACACAAAGGTACTTACGATTTCTCTCGACTTGCCGTGAGGGAGGGCGTGGTGGTGGTTGTCATCAACTACCGCCTCGGTCCTTTGGGATGGTTTGTGCACCCGGCGCTCAATGGCGCTGATTTGAAGACGTCACCGCTGGCCAATTTCGGCACACTGGATATGGTGGAGGCGCTTCGCTGGACCCAGCGAAATGTCGCCCTGTTTGGCGGAAATCAGAATAACGTTACGATTTTTGGTGAAAGCGCAGGGGGGCGAAACGTTTTTAGCCTGCTGGCCTCGCCAGTTACGGAGGGTCTATTTCATCGCGCTATCGCGCAGTCTGGTCACGTGCGCAGCCTGACGGCAGCCGAGGCACACAATGCCGAACGCGAGTTCCCGATGGTGGACCGGGGAAGTTGGGAAGTGGTGCGCGCATTGGGTTTGGATAACGCGTCGATGGATAAGGCTGCATTGCGCTCGGTGCCCATGAGCGATCTGCTAGCGGCCTACTTCGAATTGGAAGAGGACCACATTCAGCCCGCAGTCATTCGCGACGGTGTGGTCATCCCTGAAGAGGGCGTGCTGGCGGCATTGGCCGATCCTCGTTATGCCAAGCATATTCCGGTGATGGCGGGTACGACTCGAGATGAGGTGACGTTATGGCTGGGGCTCAGCCGTTACTTCGTCGATGTCAGCTATCCGTTCACCAAAGTCTTGCCTGCCAAGCTTCGCATCAAAGACCCGGCGCTCTATGATTTTTGGGTCGACATGCGTTCTCGAGGTTGGAAATTGGGTGCCGTGGACGAGCCTCTGTCGGCTATGCGTGAGGCGGGCTATGCCGATTTGTATGCCTATCGATATGACTGGGACGAGCAGCCGGACAATTATTTCGTGCCCTTCTCCGAGATCCTCGGTGCCGCCCACGCAAGTGAAATTGCCTTCATCATGGGCGCGCCCATGTATGGTGATATTGGCAATTACATGTACCCGGATACGGACTCAGCGGCGGAGATGACCGAGATCATGATGACCGCGTGGAGTGCGTTTGCTAACGACGGGGCACCTCGCCTGCCAGACGGCAGAGATTGGCCTCGCTATGCACCGGAGCTGCCTGCGTTCATGCGGCTCGACGTCGGGGAGCAGTTGGGTCTCAGTGACGACGTTCTCACGCGCAATGAACTACTGGATAGAGTCGCTGCCAGTGATACGGTGTCGGAGTTGGAGCGGTGCCTGCTGGTGTGGGAGCTATTGACCGCGGTGGGCGTCCCCCACTATGACGCTTATCAGATCTGGGATGGCGGCCGTTGCGCTAATGTCGATGCGGCAGGCGAGAAGCGGCGTATTCGGGAGGCGCTTGAGGCGGAGTATGGCAGCGTCTATTTCTCTGGCTAATCAGGTGCGGCTTATGCTGTGGCCGGGCTGATGAGCCGCGTGATTGGGATCGCTGGCGGATCGGGAAGCGGGAAGTCCACGCTTGCAGCCGCGCTCTTAGAGTCCCTGGGCAATGACAGCACGGCGCTGTTACCGATCGATGCCTACTATCATGACTTGGCGCATCTGGCGCCAGAAGATCGCGAAGCGGTCAATTTTGACCATCCTGACGCGCTCGATCTCGACCTATTCGTGGCTCATATCGACACTCTTCGCGCAGGTCGCGCGATCGAGTGCCCTACTTATGACTTCACCACGCACTGCCGACAGTCTCCCACCATTACTATCGCGCCGCGGGAGAATATCCTCGTAGAGGGTATATTGGTGGCGTCCCGCGCTGACCTCAGAGCGGCGATCGATATCTTGATCTTCGTTGCGACAGATGCCGAGTTGCGGCGCCGTCGACGGGTGCAGCGTGATCAAAATGAGCGGGGCCGTGATCTGGCGTCGATTGAACGTTTCTGGGCTCGAGCTGAAGCTACTTTTACCGAGTGGGGCGCCTTGGCGGAGAAGACCGCCGATCTGGTTTTGGACGGTGGTCAGGATGTTGCCGTCACCACTGTGGCGGTAGTCGATTATCTTAATCGCGGGTCGCCTAACTGAGCGTGCGCGGCCATCTTCAAGCGGCTTCATGATCCCGATTTCGCTGGGGTTAGCTCATTGTTCCCGCTGTTTCGCGACCCATTCGAAGTGTCTTGCCAGCGTTTCATCAGCTATGAGCGCACCCAGCGTGCTGAATTGACGAGCAAGGGTCATTTCGTCGTACTCGCGGTGAATGCCATGGTGACATAGTCGGCAGACATGGATGCCTCGCTGAAGCTCGGCCTTTTTAAAGTGCCGCTTGAAATGCGCCCTGCGATGGACTTTCTTGGGGATCAGGTGGTGCAAAGTGAGTGGAACCCTGCGATGACAGCACGCGCAGGGTCCTGGCATTGCCCGGATCAGCTATTCGCCGAGGGAAGCGCCGCCTCAATTGCCGCACGCATCTCTTCGCTATCGGGCTTCACGCCACTGGAAAATTGTTGCACAACGTCACCAGCTGGTGAGACCAGATACTTGTTGAAGTTCCAGCGCGGGTAGCCTGCAGCCTCTCCCAGCCCGCGGAAGACGGGGTTAGCGTCGGAGCCGCGAACTGCTGATGTGGCGATCACCGGGAAGGTCACGTCGTATTTTTCAAAGCAGACCTCCGCGGCGTCTCCTTCGTCATTATCTTCCTGAAAAAAATCGTCGCTGGAGAACCCCAGCACGACCAAGCCCTTGTCTTCGTATGTTTGGTGAACCTGTTCCAAGCTCTCAAACTGCGAGGTGTAACCACAGTAGCTGGCGGTATTCACGATCAATAGTGCTTTGCCCTCGTAGGCATCGCAGAACTGAACGGTATCGGTGGACGCCAATTTTCGCATCGAGTGGTTGAGAAAATCCGGACAAGAGGCGAACACGGCGTGGCTATAGAGCGTTGCCAGTGCGGCCAGAGTCAATACAAGGTGCTTCATAAGGCTGTCTTCCTATGGGTTCCGCCTTTGTACGTGTCGCCCTGACGGCCAGATGCCTGTTCTGTGATGAGCTAAGGGTGAAGTCACAGTGATGACGGCGCGCCTACGCCATTCAAGCTCGCCTGTTTAACCTCTCAGCGGCTGCCAGTTGGAGGCTCGCAGCGTCGTTAGCGCTCGAAAGTCGGCGTGCGGTCCACCGCAGATTCGACGAAGGCGAATATAGTTTGTCGGGTCCATTCAGGTCGGCAGGGGTGCGCGGCGACATGAGTGCCCCATTCTTCTTTGCCATCGAGGCAGGCCTCTTCTACCGAAATGGGGGGCACCCGGGCTAGGGTGACCCGAGGGTTGGTGCTGGCGAGCTCGCTAGCGAACGGTGAGCGCGTTACCGGATCGTCCCAGTCCTGCATCAGCAGTATGGGTAAGTCCAGTGTCTTGGCCATCGCCAACGGGCTTGTTCCACCATGAGGCAGGCCATACTGGTATATCGCCGCTCGTGCAGCGATAGCAAATAGTGGCGCGGGAAGGCCAGTTTCGATCTCGCCTCCTTCCATCATGCTGTCCAGCACGTCGAGTAGCGGATCCAGCAGGACCAACGCATCGGCTTTGAGTCCATTCATCATCGCGTGGATCACCGTGCTACCGCCCATCGAAGCGCCCAGCAGAATTCTTGGCCGGGCACTGGGCTGATGTTGATCCAGCCATTGAGCAGTAGCGACCACATCAGGCCATTCAGCGAGGCCCATTCGCAACGTCCCGTCTGTTACCGGCGAGTTGCCATGGTTGCGGATGTCCATCGTCACAACCGATATGTTCAGCTCGTGTAACGTTCGATAAAAATCCAGTGAGCCGATGTACTGCGATATCCGATTGGAGCCAGCGCCGTGCACAAAAATCAGGTCGGCGATCGGCTCTGAGGCGGGGATCCACCAGCCTTCCAGTAACAGGCCGTCGCTGGGTATTTTTATGTCCTGATAATCGAGGCCGCGGCTGGCGGGTGTCTCATTGACCCGGTAGGGCGTAGTCGAAATCATGTGCGCGGGCGCCCAAAAAACGGAGAGTAGTACCCAGGCAGTGAGCAAGCCCATCGTGACCCACAAGGTACTTTTTATTCGCCGAGTCAATGTCATGTCAATTAGGCCGACAGCACGCGTCGTAGCCAACTGTCTTGGTGACGCTCTTGTTCTCTCAATAGCAAAAGGGCTTCGATCTCTTTTTCGATTGCCTTGGCGAACTGCCGTCTTAGGGCGGTCAGTTTTTGTGCGGACAGTGTCTGGCCTGCATATTGCTCGAGATCAATTGGCGTCCCGATGGCGAAATAAGTGGTTTTAGGTTTGGGTAAAGGTCCGCCCAGCATGCCCACAGGGACGGGCGGTACTAGATCAGAGCGAAGATCTTTCGGCAATAAGCCGGCTTTCATGAGCATTTTCAGGGGTGCCGAATTGAAAAGCGCCTGTGACGACATGGCATGGTCGTAGTACTCATCGGGCCCGACCGACGCGACAGGTACCACCGTATAACCCGCTTTGGCTGCTAGCCTGACGAACCCGTAACGCTGCTTCCATTGCAATTGATATCGTGCCTCAGGGGGCTTAACAGATTCATAGGCGCCGCCCGGATATAAAAGGAGGTCGTCGCCGCGTGCCATCAGTCGTTCGACGATGGGTGCCTGACCGGACACGCCTCCCATTGCGTGGGCGATGGCCGCGTATTGGGTGTTGGCAAACAGCGTCTTGTCGCCGAGCGCTTTGACATAGCGGCCGTGGTCGTAATACAGGTACAGATGAAACAGTGCAGCATCTACGGCCATAAAGGCGTGGTTGCCGATAAACAATGCCGGCTTATCTGGCAAGTTTTCGATACCAACGAACTTGGGCTTGAACCAGGCGCGTGCTAGCCCCGCCGCCAGTGCGACCTGGGGGGCGGTAGGCATGCCATAGCGGGAGACGTACGCCACGTAGGCATCCGGGTCTGATTTTGGGCAGGGTGCGCGCTGTATCATGGTTTACACTCAGTCGAGCTCGCGAGCTTAGCAAAACTTTCTCTATATTTTAGCGGCACTATTGCGCGGTGGCGTGGCGGTAAAACCTGAATTTTTATGACAGAAAACACGTTTAAACACTGGGCTTTGCTTGGGTATCTCGTCCTCGTATGGGGTTTTGCGTTCGCATTGATCGCAGTGGCGCTGGAGTCCTTTCACCCGCTATTCATTGTTTGGTGCCGATTGTGGATGGGCGCGCTGGTCGTCTGGTGCGTGTGGCGATGGCGTGGACGGCGATGGAGTCTGGGCCGAGAGTGGTGGCCTAGGCTCACGCTGTTAAGTTTGACAGGCAATATCATTCCGTTCTCATTGATTGCCTGGGCGGAGCAGACAGTCCCCTCAGCCGAGGTGGGCATACTCATGGCCCTGATGCCTATCGCTACTTTGCTCCTCGCCCATTGGTTGTTGGATCACGAGCCGCTCACCTGGCGACGGTTCGCCGGCGTGGTGGTGGGATTTGCTGGCGTTGGCCTGTTGGTGGGCGACGATTTGCTCTCTGCAGGTGCCAGCGGTCAGTGGCCGGGGCAGGCCGCTGCATTGCTGGCAACGGTCAGCTACGCTTTCAACGGTGTCTATGCAAAACGCCTGCCGGCCCAGGACCCAGTGGCACTGTCCGTGGGCACGCTAGTGATTGGCAGCCTGTTGTTGGTGGTGCCTGCGCTCTGGGCTCAGCTAGCGGGGCCCGGTTTGGCTGTAACGGTGGAGGCGGCAAGTGTGTTGGTGGTGCTGGGCGTGATGGCAACGGGCGTCGCTACCTGGTGCTATTTTGTGGTTGTAACGCAGAGAGGCCCGGGCTTTCTATCGACCATCAACTATCTGATTCCCGCTGTTGCCTTCGCGGCCGGCACGTTCTTCTTAGCCGAACCCTGGGGCTGGGAGCACGTGGTTGCGCTGGCAATGATTCTTGTTGGAGTGAGCCTGATACAGGTTAGGCGGGCGGGTTAGCGTTTAGAGCTGAAACCGCTGGCGGAGAAAACGTGCCACGCCGTCTTCGTCGTGATGCCCGATAACTTCGTCTGCGGCGTTAAGAATCACGGGGTCAGCATTCGCTGGGGCGTAGCACTCGGTGGCGCATTCAAACATGCTCAAATCGTTGTCGCCGTCACCAAAAGCAATCACGTGGTCAATCTCCAGCTCTTTTCGCAGATGGTTGATCCCGTTGCCTTTGCTACCGAGGCTGTGGTGAATGTCGATCCAGTGCAGGGCCGGCTCTTTAGTCGCACGCTCGCCCATCTCACGTTCGTGAATCGCAATGCCAGAGTACGCGACGAGGTGGGGCTCATCAGCGATGCTTGCGCTGACTCTTTCGACTGCTTCGGCGCTGCCCAGAGAGAACACGTTAATGACGCTGATTTCGTTGGGCATCGCTGTCAGGGGCGCTAGTGGCAGCTGTCGTTCTGCTTCAAACAGGTCGGCCAGCTTGTGTTCGCTCTTGCTCTTCAGCGGCCCGTGGTAGAGGGCATGACGCTGCCCGGGCTGTAGCGAGAAAACGAATGGCGTCAGGTCATTGAGGGTAAAGGCAGCCAGCACATGCCATACCTCCTCACGGGTCAGTAAATGGTGGTGACTGTATCGCGCCTCTTCTGGTGACCAAATGATTGCGCCGTTTTTAAGAATCAACGGTAGCGTGAAGTAATGGTCCTTGATTGGCGCAGTGGCGGCCTGCAATGTCCTCCCCGTCGCGACGGTGTAGGGGATATTGCGGGCCCGCATTTTGGCGAGCGTGTCGGCGGTATAGGTCGATATTTTTGAGCCCTTATTCAGCAAGGTGCCATCTAGATCAAAAACGACCAGTGTCATGCTTTAGACACCGGCTCGGTAGGGTGCTGCCTCACCGCTCGCCATGCTCTTAATGCTCCGTTAGTACCAAGTCGGCTGTCAGTGACTCCCGTATGACGGCAGGAACCTCGTAGCGATCGATCGGATAGCTCGGATGGTCAATGCCCGCATATAGAGTGGCGCCGTCTTTCAGCGCATTGATCTGCTCTGGCGTCACCTCAAAGCGAAGGAAGTGCACCGAAGCGGTTTTGTCTGCTGTGGTGCGATCAAGGTCTTCATCGGCAATCGGCACGATGCGATCGAGGTCCCCCACTTGGAGCCATATCCGGTCTTCAATGCCAATCATCTCACCTAGACGCACCGCGCGTTGCGCAGGGTCGGGAATTTCAATCATGAAAGTGGCTTTCCAATTGTGGCCATCGGGAATGAGCGGGTTGTAGGCGCTTAGCTCTTCTTCGATACCCTCTGCTTCAAAGACTCTCTCGATGCGGAGCATCTCCTGAATCTGGTAGCGAATAGTGGTGGCATCTTCAAAATAAAGCCGAGCGTGCTCGCCGAGCGCCAGCTGTCGGTTTTTCTTGTGAGCCATTACCTCAGCTCGAAAGTCAGAGCGCTTGGTGGCGTACTCCTCAAGGCTCCACAAGTCATCACGGGTTAGATGTGTCATGTTCGTTCCCTCGAATGTGTATTGAATAAATTTCGGTCAGTTTAGAGGATTACAGCCCATAGGCCTCGCGCAGCAGTGTCATTGGGTGCTCCGCTTTGTCCACCTTCTCTGAGAGATGGGCGATGTGCTCTCCCGCCATAGGGCAGTCGCTGATGAAACGATCAGGCGCTTGTTCATCGACCTTGCGGACGGTGGGTCGCGCAATCTTCACCGATTTGTCTCGGGTTTCTTTTTTGACGGCGTAGGTGCCGTCATGACCCGAGCAGCGCTCGTAAGCAGTAACGTCGCTGTCGTTGATCAGGTTCAGCACGTCCCTGGTTTTCAGGCCAATATTCTGCACTCGCTGGTGGCAAGCCACCTGGTACGCCACGCTGCCCAACGCTGATGTGAATTCGGTCTTGAGCGCGTCACCTTTGTGTCGCGCCCACAGGTACTCGAATGGGTCGTAGAAGGCCTTCTGCACCTTGATGACGTCCGGATCATCGGGATACATCAATGGCAGCTCCTGTTTGTACATGAGCACGCAGGAGGGGATGGGGGCTGTGAGATCGTAGCCCTCATCCACCAGCTTGGCTAAAACGGGTATGTTGGCCTGCTTCAATGCGTCCACACTATCCAGATCTCCGAGCTCCAACTTCGGCATCCCACAGCACTGCTCCTTCGGCACGATATCGATGTGAATGCCGTTGTGTTGGAACACTTTGACAAAATCTTCCCCGACCTCAGGGCTATTGTAGTTGCCGTAGCAGGTGGCATAGAGCGCCACTTTGCCAGTGGTATTGCCCACTGGTTTTGGCTCCTGAGGCTCAAGCAAGGGCTTGACCCGTTTGCGCAATGTTTTGCGGTGTAGTTTTGGCAGTGGCGCCTCGTGGTGAATATCCAGGCTGGCTGACAGAGCTTTTCTGAATACGCCGGTGTTGTTGAGGGCGTTCACTGTGATATCAATCAGCGGGATGGAGGTCGTGGACAGTAGCCTGTCCGTACTCGTCAAGGTGCGATCTCTCAGCGATGCGCCTTGGTTTTTGAATTTCTGTGCCTTGGCGCGCAGCATCAAATGGGGGAAGTCCACATTGAACTCGTGCGGTGGCACATACGGGCACTTTGTCAGATAGCACAAGTCACAGAGGTAGCACTGTTCTGCGACCTTGCCGTAGTCGGCTTTGTCGACGCCGTCAACTTCCATCGTGTCTGACTCGTCAATCAAATCAAACAGTGTGGGAAAAGCGTCGCAGAGGCTGACGCAACGGCGACATCCATGACAGACATCAAAGACCCGCTCCAGCTCATGGTTGAGCGAGCCTTTGTCCCAAAAATCCTCACTCTGCCAATCCAGTGGATGCCGAGTGGGTGCGTCAATACTGCCTTCTTTCATGACCTGTCGTGCTCTTGATAGCTGAATAATTTTCCGTGTCGGCGTTGCCACCCAGTGGTGAACCGATCGGTGTGAAGCGGAGGTGGGCGTACGCCCGAAAAAATGAGGGGAGCAAAGTTGCTCCCCTCATTGTGCTTGAGCGAGAGCTCGGATTAACCGTCGAGGTTGTCCAGCGCTTTCTGGAAGCGGTTTGCGTGGCTGCGCTCAGCCTTAGCAAGCGTTTCGAACCAGTCTGCGATTTCGTCAAATCCTTCGTCACGCGCTGCCTTAGCCATACCAGGGTACATGTCGGTGTACTCGTGAGTCTCCCCCGCAATTGATGCCTCGAGATTCTTTTTGGTATCGCCCATCGGCAGTCCGGTAGCAGGATCGCCGACTTCCTCTAAGTACTCCAGGTGACCGTGGGCATGACCTGTTTCGCCTTCTGCTGTGGAGCGGAAGACCGCGGCCACATCGTTGTAACCCTCGACATCTGCCTTTGAGGCGAAGTAGAGGTAGCGTCGATTTGCTTGCGATTCACCAGCGAAAGCGTCCTTCAGGTTTTGCTCGGTAGCACTGCCTTTCAGTTCCATGACTTACTCCTTGTGTGTTGCTTTAAGAATTACGGAGGCAGTCTAGAATGTCACTGCCATCAGCGTCGCACTAATATACCGAGGTTGTGCAATTTTGGCTTACTGGAAATATAAATAAAATCGATCGAAAAAAACGATTATCATTCGGGTTGATCAGGGAGGGCTACGAGGGACTGGAAACCCACCTTTCGACCAATCGGCGAAGATGATTGCGCGTGGGGTCACCCAGTTCCGCATCGCCACTCTGTTAGGAGAGGGATTGTGCGTCAACCGACCTTGAAGCAGCTTCGTTATCTCTGTGCAGTAGCGGAGCACCAGCACTTCGGCCAGGCTGCAACCGCCTGCCACGTTAGCCAGAGCACGCTCAGTGCCGGTGTGCTTGAGCTCGAGGAAACCCTTGGCGCTAGTCTGGTGGAGCGCAACAACCGCAAGGTTTTCCTCACTTCTCTGGGCTCAGAGGTGGTGGGCCGGGCGCGGGACTTGCTGGTTGATGTGGAGGACATGGTGAGCCTGTGTGCCGGCGCAGGCGTACCTTTTCAGGGTAGGTTGCGCCTCGGTGTGATCCCGACGGTGGCGCCTTACCTGCTACCCAACTTGCTGGGCAGAATTCGCTCTCAGCACCCTTCGTTCAAACTGTTCATCCGCGAGGATCTCAGTCAGCCACTGGTTGACGCGCTATTAGCCGGTGAGCTCGACGTGTTGTTGCTTGCGTTGCCGTTTCCCGCTGAGCAGGTCGAGACCATGCCGCTACTCGAGGATGAGTTTCTGCTCGCCTGTCCAAAAGACCACCCGCTCGCGGGCAGGGCGCCGCTGCGGAGCACGGATTTGAAAGGTGAGTCGTTGCTCCTTCTGGAAGAGGGGCACTGTCTTCGTGACCATGCGCTTGAGGCTTGCAAGCTGCGAGATTCTCAAATCACCGTGCCTTACCAGGCCACCAGTTTGGCAACCATTGTCCAGATGGCGGCCAACGGTATCGGGGTTACGCTGTTACCGGAAATGGCTGTCGAGGCCGGCATTGCCGGCAATACCGCCCTGGTTGTGAAGCCTTTTGATCAGCCAAATATCACGCGGCAGATCGGACTGATGTGGCGCAAGAAGACGCCGCGGCGTGTAGAGTTTCGCCAACTAGGAGAGTTGATCTCGGCTTCATTGGAGGGGTGACGTAGCCCCATCCTTCAACGGCGCCGGCCTTTGCCGCGCTGCTCCCCCGTGTGTTGGGTTCTGAAGTTACCACCCCCAGGCTTGACGACACGATGACGCTTGGGAGGTTGTCGGGAGGGGATGAGGTGTTTGGCGCCGTTGCCGATCAGATCCCGGCGGCCCATCTGTTTCAACGCTTTGCGGAGCAGCGGCCAGTTATCGGGGTCGTGGTAACGCAGAAACGCCTTGTGTAAGCGGCGCTGACTCAGCTTTTTCACAGTGCTCAATTTTTGACTGCCGCGTTTTACCCGCTGAAGAGGATTCATCCCTGTGTGGTACATCGCAGTGGCTGTTGCCATGGGGGAAGGATAGAAGGTTTGCACCTGATCAGCGCGAAAGCGATGCTGTTTTAACCACAGCGCCAAGTGCATCATGTCCTCGTCGGTGGTTCCGGGGTGAGCGGCAATGAAATAGGGGATAAGGTACTGCTTCTTGCCTGCCTCACGAGAGAAGCGTTCGAACATCTCGGCGAATCGGTCATAGCTGCCCATGCCCGGCTTCATCATCTTGGAAAGCGGCCCAGATTCAGTATGTTCTGGCGCAATCTTCAGGTACCCACCCACATGATGGGTCACGAGTTCACGTACGTACTCTGGACTTTCGACCGCTAGGTCGTATCGGAGTCCTGAGGCAATCAGCACCTTTTTCACGCCCTCGGTCTGCCGTGCTTTGCGATAAAGGTTGATCAAAGGAGTGTGATCAGTATTCAGGTTTTTGCAGATGCCGGGGTACACGCAGCTGAGTTTTCTGCAGGCCGCTTCAGTTTCTTTGTCTTTGCAGGCAATGCGCCACATATTGGCGGTAGGGCCGCCGAGGTCAGAGATCACCCCGGTAAAAGCGGGGCTGGTATCGCGAATGCGTTCCACTTCTCGGAGCACGGACGCTTCGGAGCGACTTTGAATAATGCGTCCCTCGTGCTCGGTGATGGAGCAAAAGGTGCAGCCACCAAAGCAGCCCCGCATGATGTTCACGGAATGTTGGATCATCTCCATGGCGGGAACCTCTGCGTCACCGTAGCTGGGATGAGGAAGTCGCTGGTACGGCAGCTCGAATACCCAGTCTAGTTCGTCGGTTTCCAATGGAATTGGAGGCGGGTTCAGCCAGACTTCGCGGTCCCCGTGCGCTTGAATGAGAGGCAGCGCATTGTGTGGATTGGTCTCTTTGTGAAACACCCGCGAGGCGTGTGCATAAAGCACCGGATCCTCGGCCACAGCCTCGGCTGAAGGCAGACGAATCGCATGGGTATCCTGTTTAGAGCTGGCCATCAGGCGGACTGGCGTCGGGTCGGTCTCGCCGCTCTTGTCACTTTGACCCTCTGCACACGGCTCTGGCTCCATGCCCTCGTAGGGATTTGGATGCGCTTCGATCCGTCCGGGCGCATCGACTGATGTGGAGTTGATCAGGGTACGATCCGCGGGCGGATGACGCGTGACAAAGGCGGTACCACGAATGTCCGTTATTTCTCTGACTGGCTCGCCATTCGCCAGGCGGTGGGCAATATCGACAATCGCGCGTTCGGCATTGCCGAATACCAGCAAGTCGGCTCGGCTGTCGAGCAAAACCGATCGTTTCACCCTGTCACCCCAGTAGTCGTAATGGGCAATGCGCCGCAAACTGGCCTCAATGCCGCCAATAATAATGGGGACATCGCGATAGGCTTCCTTCAGCCTCTGGCTGTAGACCGTAACGGCCCGGTCAGGACGCTTGCCCGCTATGTTGCCGGGGGTGTAGGCGTCATCATTGCGACGCTTCCGATCAGCGGTGTAGTGGTTAATCATGGAGTCCATGTTCCCCGCCGTGACGCCGAAGAAAAGGTTGGGCCGGCCGAGTGCGGTGAAGGGCTCAGCAGATTGCCAATCAGGTTGCGCAATCATACCAACGCGAAACCCTTGCGCCTCCAGCACCCGGCCAATGACCGCCATGCCGAAACTGGGATGATCAACGTAGCCGTCTCCGGAGACAATAATGATGTCGCAACTATCCCATCCAAGTTGCTCCATCTCTGTTCGGCACATAGGCAGCCAGGGCGCCGGACCCAGACACTCCGCCCAATGTTTACGGTAGCTAAATAGTGGCGTGGACGGATCAGGCATCGCGTTGTGCTCGCTCTCTCAAGTCACTGGGCACGTCGAGCGCTGCCCCGCAGTGTTTGCAATGGCGGGCGTCGAGAGTGTGTCCTTGTTTGGCGCATACAGGGCAATTCCAAGGGAGTGTTGGCTGGGTAGCACGCTGCTCGTTGATGCGCTCCCAGAGTTTACGGGTAATGATGGCCGTTGGGACGGCAATGATGGAATAACCCACCAGCATCCCAAACCCAGCAACAAAACGTCCCGCAGACGTTTGCGGCACGAGATCACCGTAGCCGACGGTGGTGATGGTGACCACCGCCCAGTAAATACTCAAGGGAATGCTGGTGAACCCGTGAGTTGGGCCTTCAATGACATAGATGACACAGGCGAAAACCACGACGACCAACATCACCAGGATGAGAAAGACAAAAATCGAGCGCGACGTGCTCCGCAATACAGCAAGAATTTCATTGAGTTCGGAAAACAGCGACACCAGTCGAAACACGCGAAAGACCCTCAGCACTCTCAATAATCGAATGACGACCAGGGGCGCTGCTTCTGGAAATATAAAAGCGATGTAGGTGGGCACAATCGCGAGTAAATCGACGATACCCCAAAAGCTGAGCAGGTACGCGGGCCTGTTGTGGGTGCACCATATCCGGGTGAAATATTCGAGAGTAAACAGCCCGGTAAAAAACAGCTCGGCATACCAGAATCCAGCGCCTACAGCGCCGTCCAGCTCGGGAACGGAATCCAATACCACAACGGTAACGCTGAGAAGAATTGCGGCGATCAGCGTCATGTCAAAACGCCGACCGGGCAGCGTGCCCGTTCCAAAAATAATGATTTCTAGCTGGCGCTGTAGTTCGCTTTGTCCCGGTTCAGGGCGCTCGTTAAGCGGTTGTCTTCGCCCAATCACAGCAGAGCCTCAAGACTGCGCCAGACGCTGTCCAGAATGAGTGGCTGAGCTTCGATGGTCGGATGAATGCCATCTGGCTGCATCAAGCTGGCCTTCAGCGCAACGGATTCCAGGGGAAAGTCAGCGAGAGTCGCGCCAGTGAGCTCAGCCGCTTGGACGAAGCTGGCGCGAAAGGCATCGGTATAAAACTTGCCCAGGTTTGGCGGGATTTCCATAGGCAGAATCAATGTCTGCGCGCCAGCGTTTTGGGACAGCACCACCATCTTGACGAGATTGTCGCGCAGTTGGGTTACTGGATACCCGCGGAGCCCGTCGTTTCCGCCCAACTCGATAATGACAACGCCGGGCTGGTGGCTCTCAAGCAGCGCCGGAAGTCTGCGTAAGCCGCCTGCGGAAGTGTCCCCTGATATACTGGCGTTGACGGTGTGGTACGGCCGCTCTTCTGCCTTCAAGCGATTACCTAGCAACGCCACCCATCCTTGTTCCAGCGACATGCCGTACGCGGCGCTGATACTGTCACCGAGCACGAGGATGGGTCGAGTCTGCTGTGCGGTCGCCTGATATGAGATGGCGAGTAATAGCAATCCGAGCCAAGCTCCGACTCGTAACCGTCGTGCGAGGACACGCTGTATGATCAAAGTTAATCAACTCCTTAAAACCGTGCCGACCGCCGACGGTGATCTCACCATACTGCGGGGTGTCGATCTGAGTATCGCGGCGGGTGCTTCTGCCGCCATCGTCGGTGCGTCCGGATCGGGTAAGTCTACCCTGCTGGGGCTCCTTGCGGGCATGGATGTCGCTTCAGCGGGAGAGGTTTGGCTGGACGGCGTCTGTCTTAGCGCGCTAGATGAGGATGAGCGAGCCCGCCTTCGCGCAGAGAAAGTAGGCTTCGTTTTCCAGAGTTTCCAGTTATTGCCCGCGCTGACGGCGAGAGAAAACGTCATGTTGCCGCTTGAGCTGGCTGGCGTGAGAGACGCACGGCAGACCGCAGAGCGGTTTTTGGCGGAGGTAGGGCTACAAGAGAGGCTTGACCACTATCCGACCACGTTGTCGGGGGGCGAGCAGCAGCGCGTGGCGATCGCACGAGCCTTTGCCAGGGAGCCCGCGGTTTTATTCGCTGATGAGCCCACCGGGAATCTGGATACGCGTACTGGAGAGCGAATCATCGATTTGCTGTTCGAGCTGAACGCCCGGGCGAGTACGACCCTGGTCTTGGTAACTCACGACGAAAGACTCGCCGAGCGCTGTGATCAACGTTTCTCCATGACAGCTGGGGAGTTGTCTGGGTCGTGAGGCAGGCGCTTACCTGGAAATTATTGGCGCGCGAGTGGCGGAGCGGAGAGCTCGGCATTCTCCTGATGGCCCTTGTTTTGGCGGTGTCTGTGGTGGTGGGTGTGAGCAGTTTTGTGACGCGCTTGCAATCTGCCCTGCTGTCGGAAAGCGCTCGATTTCTGGCGGCGGATATGGTGGTGGTCAGCAGGGCACCCATTCCGGAGTTGTGGGTGAGCAGGGCTGAGGCGATGACACTCCGCCCGACAGGAGTTGTCGGGTTCCCTTCGATGGCAGTGGCAGATATCGACCACATGGCTTTGGTCTCGATTAAGGCTGTTTCACCGGGTTATCCATTGCGCGGAGAGTTGCAGTGGTCTGAGGAACCCTATGGCGAGGTGCGGCCCGGTGGTGATATCCCCGGGCAAGGCGAGGTCTGGCTCGCGCCGCGGCTATTCGCGCTGCTCGATGTCAACTTGGGTGACGAAATCATTGTTGGAGAGCAGCCGCTTGTTATTACTGGTTCGGTTCGGGGGGAGCCCGATGCAACAACCGCGGTTTTTGGATTCGGGCCTCGATTGTTGATGAACACCGCCGACATTCCGGCTACCGGCGTGGTCCAGCCGGGGAGCCGTGTGGAGTACAGGTTGCTATTGGGCGGTGATACTAATTCGGTGGCCGAATTCAGCGAGTGGGTGACGCCGCTACTTGGCCAGGGCCAGCGGCTAGACTCGGTTGAGGGTGCTCAGCCGAGCATCGGTGAGACGCTTGATAGAGCGCAAGGATTTTTATTGCTAGCGGGCAGCCTTGCCGTCGTCCTCGCCGCCGCGGCAATCACCCTGGCCAGTCGCCGCTTTGGTGAACGGCACACACAGTATGTCGCGATCCTGAAAAGTTTGGGAGCGCAGTCCCGAGAGATCTCGTGGCTGTACGGCCGCAGTTTGTTTTGGATCGGCGTGATGGGCACGATCGCGGGTTGTCTTCTGGGATGGGTTTTACAAGAAACTTTCATCAGGGTGCTTGGCGCCATGTTGCCGGTCGATCCCGGCGCCGCGGGCAGCAAGCCGGCGCTGATTGGCGCTGTGACTGCGGCAGTGTGTTTGGTGTTTTTTGCCTGGCCGCCGCTTCGCCGGCTCGGCGAAGCCTCTCCGCTCAGGGTCTTGCGTGCTGATCTTGGTGTTGCCGATGCGCAGCGCAAGCGCGACTTCTTTGCAGGTGGCTTGGCCATTGTGGGACTGATGTGGTGGTACAGCGGCAGTGCGGTGGTCACGGGTGCCGTCATAGCAGGGCTTTGTGTGGTGATGGGGCTGGGTTTCATTGCAGCGAGTGTGCTGCTTTCAGGAGGGCGCTCTGTCGGCGGCTTCGCAGGCAGCATTTGGCGAGTGGCGCTGGCGGGCTTGCAGCGTCGTGGGCGCGCCAATGCGCTGCAGATGGTGATCTTCGCCATGGCGATCATGCTGATGCTGCTGCTGTCAGTGGTTCGAACGTCATTAATTGGTCAATGGCAGGCGCAGCTACCTGTGGACGCACCGAACCACTTTTTACTGAATCTCGCCCCCGAAGAGCGATTGACGCTAGAAGGCTTTTTCTCCGATAACGATGTGCGCGCAGAGACGCTGTATCCGATGACCCGGGGCAGGGTGATGAGCGTGAATGATTCGCCGTTGCCGAAGTGGGAGGAGGTGATGGAGGACGGATCGCCGCGGCAGCGAGAGGCGAATTTCACTTGGTCAGACCCTTTGCCCAATGGTAACGAGTTGTTAGAGGGTGAGTGGTGGCATGCAGACACGGAAGAGGCATTGGTGTCTATCGAGGAAGACTTTGCCCGAGATATCGGCGCAGGGGTCGGTGATCGCTTGACGTTGCTTATCGGCGCGGACCCCCTTGAGGTCACGGTTCAAAGCGTCCGCTCGGTGGATTGGCAGTCGATGCGGCCCAATTTCTTCATGGTTTTTCCCCGCAAGGTGCTCGAGGCATTTCCGGGCATGTATATGACGAGTTTTCGCCTGCTTCCTGACCAAAAGCCGCTCCTCAATCAGTTGGTGCGGGCGCTGCCTACGGTGACGGTGATTGAGCTTGATATCGTCATCCGCGAAATGCGCGCTGTGGTGGATCAGGTTGCGCGCGCGTTGGAGTTGGTGCTTGGGGTGATTTTGATGGCGGGGGGTCTTGTGCTGATTTCCGGTGTTCGCTCCAGTTTGGATGGACGGCTACGCGAGAGCGCTTTGCTTCGGGCTGTGGGAGCCCGAAGGGGGCTGGTGCTTGGTGCGCTCTGGATTGAGTTTCTGGTGCTGGGTGGGCTTGCTGGGCTGCTGGCTGCCGTCGGCGCTGAGGTGGCAGCATGGGGTTTGCAGACTCAGGTCTTCTCCATGAGCTGGACGTCGACCCCCCTTATGTGGGCTCTGGGACCCATATTGGGCGCTTTAATCGTTGGCGGACTCGGCGTTTGGTCTTGCAGGCGAGTGGTGAATGTCCCGCCTGTGGTGATCCTCAGAGAGGTTTAAGCGCGCAAAGCGGAGGCAGCAGTTCTCATTTACTGCTCATCGCTTCAGCGCATGTCATTGCCTTATGGCTGTCCTGAGACCCTTGGTCGGTGAGGGCCCAACATCAGCCCAGCAGGTGGGCTACCGCATCTCGCTCTTCTGTCAGCTCCTGCGCGGTGGCGTCCATCTTCTCCCGACTGAACGGAGAGATCTCCAGCCCCTGCACAATTTCCCACTGCCCATCTCGACAGCGGCACGGGAACGAGTAGATCAGCCCAGGTTCAATATCGTATGAGCCATCGGAAATCACACCCATGGAAACCCAGTCGTCTTCCGCGGTCCCCAGTGCCCAGCTGCGCATGTGATCGATAGCGGCATTAGCTGCTGAGGCCGCAGACGAAGCGCCCCTTGCCTCAATGATCGCTGCGCCACGCTGTTGGACGGTCGGAATAAAGGTGTCGTTGTACCACTCCATATCCAGGTCCTTCATTGCAGAGTTTCCAGATACCAGGGCGTGATGAAGATCTGGATATTGGGTGGCAGAGTGATTGCCCCAAATGATCATCTGGCGAATGTCATTCACGGTTGAACTCATTCTCTGTGCCAACTGGGTTTTTGCTCGATTGTGGTCGAGACGTGTCATTGCAGTGAATTGACGTGGCTCAATATCAGGTGCGTTGCGCTGGGTGATCAGGGCGTTGGTATTGGCGGGATTGCCAACCACCAGCACTTTAATGCCTCGGCTCGCGACGGCATTGATCGCTTTGCCCTGCACACCAAAAATAGCAGCATTGGCCTCGAGGAGATCCTTGCGTTCCATGCCCGGGCCGCGGGGTCGTGCGCCGACGAGGAGCGCATAATCCGTATCTTTAAATGCGACCTCTGGGTCATCGGTGCAGATCACGTCGGTCAACAATGGAAACGCGCAGTCATCCAGCTCCATTTTGACGCCTCCCAATGCATCCATGGCTGGGGTGATATCCAGTAGCTGTAGAATGACCGGTTGGTCGTCACCCAGCATTGACCCCGAAGCGATCCTAAAGAGGAGGGCGTAACCAATTTGTCCTGCGGCGCCGGTGACAGTGACGCGAACGGGTGCTTTCATGATGAGGTTCCTTGCTTGTTTGCAAATTGCGGAGAGGAATTAAGGCGGGGCGGATTGTCCTGTCAGACGAGCGAAAACTCAAGTCACTAGGGCTACAGGCCGGCTGAGACACTTTTGCGCCGCGCGATGGTCTCTCCTATCATCGGCAGCTTCACAACACCAACACACCGCTCTGAGCGGTTCAGCATGGCAGGAAAGCGTGATGTCGCAGCAGGATAATCAGGAGGCTACCGCGCCTGATCGCACAGATAACCGCAAGGATCGGCTTGAGTTTAATAAGTTGCGTAAGCGGTTGCGCCGGCAAATGGGCAAAGCCATTGCGGACTTCAACATGATTGAGGCTGGTGATCGTGTGATGGTGTGTATTTCTGGCGGCAAGGACTCTCATGCCATGCTGGAGCTCTTGATCTCATTAAGAAGCAGCGCGCCGATCGATTTCGATATTGTAGCGGTGACCCTCGATCAAAAGCAGCCGGGTTATCCCGAAGAGGTATTGCCCGCATATCTAGAACAACTCGACATTCCTTTCTATATTTTGGAGAAGGATACCTACAGCGTGGTGCGCGCTATCGTTCCCGAAGGTAAAACAACCTGTGGTCTTTGCTCCCGTCTGCGGAGGGGGACGCTTTATGGATTTGCAGAGCAGATTGGCGCAAACAAAATTGCCTTGGGACATCATCGAGACGATATCGTAGAGACACTCTTTTTGAATCTGTTTTTTGGCGGCAAACTTAAGGCCATGCCCGCGAAATTGAAGAGTGATGATGGACGACATCTGGTGATTCGCCCGCTGGCTTACTGCCGCGAATCTGACATCGCCGATTACGCACGAGCGATGCAGTTTCCCATTATTCCCTGCAATCTTTGTGGTACGCAGGAAAACCTCCAGCGCCAGGAAATCAAATCGATGCTCAGAGGTTGGGAGCAGCAATATCCGGGCAGGACAGAGACGATTTTTAGAGCGCTCGGCAATGCTGCACCTTCGCATTTAATGGATCACAACCTGTTCGATTTTAAGGGGCTAAATGTTGAAGTCGACGACAGCTTGGGCCTCCCTGACATTCGTGTAGTCAACCTCTGATGTTGCTAGAAGTCAGTCAAGTTGCCGTCGAACGAGGAGATCGAAGGCTACTGAGTGGCATTGATTTCAGGGTGTCGGCGGGCGAGGTTTGGCAGCTCTTGGGACCCAATGGCGTTGGCAAGACCAGTCTCTTGAGAGGTCTGGCCGGCGTGGCCCGGTTGGGGTTATCGGGTGAAATTCGGCGTGCGGGGCCTTTTCTTTATCTCGGCCACTCCGCTTCGTTGAAGCACAGTCTCAGTGCGGTCGATAACCTGCGCTGGCACCCGGCTTGCGACGTCATTGCCTCGAGTTCGCAGATTTGTGATGCGCTAGCACAGGTGAGCCTTGCGGGTTACGAGCACCGACCGGTGGGGTCATTGTCGGCGGGGCAGAAGCGCCGCGTCGCGCTCGCGCGGCTGTTACTCAGCGACGCTGCGCTGTGGCTGCTAGACGAGCCCTTCACCGCGCTCGACGCTGCCGGCTGTGAATGGCTGGAGAGTCGGGTGCGTGAGCATGTCGGCGGTGGCGGTGCAGTGATCTTTACCAGCCATCAAGCCAGCCGGTTTGGCGCATCGCAGCACAACCTGGATCTTGGTCTTTATGCCGTCTGAGCGACCCCTACTATCACTCCGAGCGGTGTTCGCGAGGCAATTTTACCGTCATGCCCGGTCGATCCTGGCGAGCCCATCGGATGTCGCCAATCCGCTGATATTTTTCTTCATGGTCATCACGCTCTTTCCTCTTGGGCTGGGCCCGGATCCGGATCGCCTGGCGACCATGGCGCCCGGCATACTGTGGGTTGTGGCACTGCTGGCCAGCTTGATGGTCAGTACCAGGCTGTTTGCCTCTGACTTTGAAGATGGCAGCCTGGAGCAGTTAGCGCTGGCGCCGTATCCCCTTGCCCTGACAGCACTGGCTGAAGTCGCCGCTCATTGGCTGGCCACGGGGTTCATATTGGCACTGGTATCGCCTTTGTTTGGCGTCATGCTTGGGCTGCCTCTGGACGGCTTGCTGGCGCTGGTAGCCAGTCTGGGTATGGGAACGGTTTGCCTGACGTTGATCGGTGCGTTGGGCAGTGCGCTAACGGTCAACATCCGACGAGGTGGGCTGTTGCTCTCGTTGCTAATCATTCCGCTGAATGTGCCGGTGCTGATCTTTGGCACGACGGCAGTGAGAGAAGCGGTGATGGGGGGCAATCCTGAGAGTTGGCTGGCCTTGATGGGTGGTTTGGCGCTCGGTTCGCTCGTTGTTTTACCAATAGCGGTCGCCGCAGCTCTGAGGGTCTCCCTCGACAGTTAATAGGTGTGGCTCTCGATCTTGATTTGACTATGGTTTGAGGGTCATCACAAGGAGTTAGACGCTATACTAGGCGGCATGTGGACCATCATTCACAAAATGGGATCGCCCCCCTGGTTTTTTCGCTTTAGCGGGGCTCTGGTGCGTTGGCTATTGCCGCTGACTATTTGTCTGCTGCTGGCTGGCGCCGTTTGGGGCTTACTGATCGCGCCGCCAGATTTTCGCCAGGGGAACTCGTATCGGATTATCTATATTCATGTGCCTGCTGCCGTGGTGGCGCTGGCAGGGTATTACGTGATGGCCCTGGCCGGCGCTGTGAGCCTGATCTGGCGTATTAAAATGGCGGATATTACGATGCGGGCAGTCGCGCCAGTCGGTGCTGTATTGACGGCCATCGCGCTGCTGACTGGGGCCATTTGGGGTAAGCCAACCTGGGGTGCCTGGTGGGTGTGGGACGCTCGCATTACCTCGATGTTGATTCTGCTGTTTCTCTATCTCGGCGTGGTAGCGCTTTTTGAAGCCTACGAGAATAAAACGGCAGCAGCGCGAGCTTGCGCGGTGCTTACGCTGGTGGGCACGGTGAATATCCCCATCATCTACAAGTCCGTCGACTGGTGGTACTCGCTCCATCAGCCTGCTTCGATTAAATTTACTGGAGAGTCAGCGATTGACGCCAGCATGCTCTATCCCTTGTTGTTGATGATTTTGGCGTTCTACTGCGTGTTTGTGGTGACGGTGCTGCTCAATATGAGAGCGGAGCTAGTGTGGTCCCACAGAGAATCGGGTTGGCTAAAACAGTGGGTGGGTGGCGCTTAATGTATTTCGATTCAATTTCGGCGGTATGGCACATGGATGGCCATGGTGTTTATGTTTGGTTGGCATATGCACTCACAACGCTGCCACTTATCCTCATGGTCTGGTTTCCAATCCGGAGAATACGTCAGCATTGGCGTTGGTTGCAGGCTGAGCAGCGGCGCCATGCGGCTCTTCCTGGAGATCGATCGAGCGAAGCGGAGTCGGCCGTCTAATGCATCCAGTGCGCAAACAGCGATTGATGTTAGTCAGCTTGCTGGTGGTGCTGTCCAGTGCAGCCATTGGTTTGGTCACTTTTGCGCTGCGCGATAACATCAATTTGTTCTACCCCCCAGCTGATGTGGTGGCAGGAAAGGCGCCGACAGACCGTAGCATCCGATTGGGCGGTATGGTGGTTGATGGCAGTATTGAACGGAGTGAGACCGATCTGGACACAACCTTTTGGGTGACGGACTACGAGGCCTCGGTTGCCGTGCGTTATAGCGGTATTCTTCCTGACCTCTTCGCCGAGGGGGAGGGAGTGGTAGCCGAGGGTACGCTCAACGAGTCGGGCATGTTGGTTGCGACACAAGTGCTGGCTAAGCACGATGAGAATTACATGCCCCCCGAGGTTGCAGCCGCGCTCGAGGGAAAATCAGCACCCGTTGGGAAACCTGTTCTACCGTGATTCCCGAACTCGGCCATGTCTCGCTAATCATTGCCTTTGCGCTGGCGATTGGTCTGGCTGCAGTGCCAATGTGGGGAGCACTGCGTCGCGATATCGCGGCCATGAACACCGCACCTTCCTTGGCGGTAGGAGTCACCGTATTCGTCGGCATCGCTTTTGCTCTTCTGGCCGTCAGCTTTTTACAGGATGATTTTTCGGTGGCGGTGGTGGCCGCTAATTCCAACAGCCTGCTCCCGCCGATTTTCAAATTTTCAGCCGTGTGGGGTAATCACGAAGGCTCTCTCCTGCTGTGGGTCCTGATACTTTCCGGCTGGATGACAGCGGTGGCCTACTTCAGTCGGGGCCTGCCACTAGTGATGGTCGCCCGCGTGCTCAGCGTCATGGGTATGGTGGCGGTCGGTTTTCTCGCTTTCTCTCTGTTGACTTCGAACCCTTTTGAACGGCTGTTACCCAATACGCCGCTTGATGGGAATGATCTTAACCCGCTGCTTCAGGATCCTGGGCTGATCATTCATCCCCCATTGCTCTATATGGGTTACGTCGGCTTGTCTGTTCCTTTTGCCTTTGCGATCGCCGCCTTGATGGGGGGGCGTTTGGATGCCTCATGGGCCCGATGGTCAAGACCCTGGACCAACGTAGCGTGGGGGTTTCTCTCGCTTGGCATCATGCTGGGAAGCTGGTGGGCCTATTACGAGCTGGGCTGGGGTGGGTGGTGGTTTTGGGACCCCGTCGAGAACGCCTCTTTCATGCCGTGGTTGATGGGTGCGGCCCTTGTTCACAGCCTGGCGGTAACAGAGAAGCGCGGTGTGTTTCGCTCCTGGACGGTTCTGCTCGCCATCTTTGCTTTCTCCTTGTCATTGCTGGGTACTTTTTTGGTGCGTTCAGGCGTGCTGACTAGCGTCCATGCATTTGCCGCCGACCCTGAGCGCGGACTGTTCATTCTGGTTTTTCTGGCCCTCGTCGTGGGTAGTTCACTCTTGCTTTACGCTTTGAGGGCGCCCTCTGTTGCCAGTCGGGTGGCCTATGGTGCGGTGTCCCGCGAATCCCTGCTCATGGCCAACAATCTGGTGTTCACGGTGTCTACCGTTGTAGTGCTATTGGGCACGCTCTTTCCTTTGATCATGGACGCGTTTTCTCTGGGGAAGTATTCGGTTGGACCTCCTTACTTCAATGCTGTTTTCGTGCCGTTGATGGCCTTGCTGATGCCGTTTATGGCTGTTGGCCCTCTCTCTCGTTGGCGCGAAGACTCTGCGCGTCGCTGGCTGCATGAGTTGCTGGTTCCCGGTCTTGGAGTATTGGTGGTAGCGGTTTTGCTCGGGATGCTGGGCAAGGCAGTGTTTAACATTTGGATTGCCTTGGCGGTGCTGCTCTCTGGATGGGTGGCGCTTGGCGTGATCAAAGATGCATGGCGGCGCCTGACTTCGGGTATGACAAGCGGGTTGCAGTGGCGTCGACTGTCCCCGAGCTTCATGGGCATGTCACTGGCCCATTTGGGGTTTGCTGGCGTGGTGTTGGGCGCGGTTGTGGTGACTCAGGAAAGCGAAGAGCACGATTTAAGAATGGCGGTAGGGGACGCAGCGTCTTTGGGGGCATACCGATTTGAGTTGCAGAGCCTCGGTCAGCAGGCGGGTCCCAACTACCTTGCAGACCAAGCGGTGTTTGAGGTGAGCCGCAACGGTGAGTTCATCGCAGTACTGGTGCCGGAAAAGCGTCGCTACTTTGCCAGCGGGCAGATCATGACAGAGGCTGCCATCGATGCGAGTTTGTGGAGGGATCTCTACATCGCATTGGGGGAGCCGATTGGCGAGAACGCTTGGGCCGTCCGCCTGCAATACAAGCCCATGGTGAGGTGGTTGTGGTTGGGCTCACTCATGATTGGTTTTGGAGCCTTGGTCACCGTATTTGACAGGCGTTACCGGTCGCAGGCTGCTCGCAACCCGGTGCCACAAACCGGAGCTGGCGCGGTTGCAAGCTAAGAAGTTCATACCGCTCGTTGCCTTTGTGGTCCTCGCGGGTTTGCTGTTTCGAGGTCTGTCGATCGATCCCACCGAACTACCGGCTGCCAGGCTCGGGCAGCTTTTCCCCGAATTTAGTCAGCCGGAGCTCTCCACTGGGAGAGCGATTTCGGTTGAGGCGCTGGCACTCAGACCGGCCCTCGTTAATGTCTGGGCTACCTGGTGCTACTCCTGTCGGGTGGAGCACCCCTACCTGATTGCGCTCGCGCAACAGGGGGTGCCTATTTATGGATTGAATTACAAAGATGACTCCGCCAAGGCGCGTGAGTGGCTCTCCCAGTTGGGGGACCCTTATCAATTGAATATTGTCGACGTCGAGGGTTCAGTGGGCCTGGATTTGGGTGTGTATGGCGCGCCAGAAACCTACGTTCTGGATGCCGACGGCGTGATCGCGCACCGGCATGTTGGTGTCTTGAATGAGGAGGTGTTCCAACGTGACTTTAGTCCTTGGTTTTCGCTGGCGGCCTCCTCGAGCGAGGCGCGGGGCGCGGGCAGAGTGGAGTGAGAGTGGAGTGATAGTGGAGTGATAGTGGAGTGATAGTCGCGGTGAGGGCGGTGATTCTCGTGTTGCTGTGTTGCTCACCTTGGGCAGCCTCCAATACGTGGGCGGTGATTGAAACCTACGATTTTTCTTCGCCCGATCTCGAGCGGCGTTATCACGTTCTCAGTCAGGAGTTACGTTGTCCAAAGTGCCAGAACCAGAACATTGCTGACTCCAATGCGCCGATCGCGAGGGATCTTCGCGTTGTCTTATACGAGCAATTAGAGGCCGGCGCTTCAGACGATGAAATCCTGGCATTTATGGTTGCCCGGTACGGTGAGTTTGTTCGCTATCGCCCCGGTATGGATCGCAATACGGTGTTGTTATGGGCCGCTCCGGGACTATTGCTGGCGCTGGGCGCGGTGGGCCTGTTTATGCACTTCAGGCAGAGGTCTGCTGAGGTCTCCACGGCCCTCACCGACAGTGATAAGGCTGAGATAGAGCGGTTGCTCCGAGGGCCACGGGTTTGAGCTCGGCTTTTCCGGTTATTGCAGCGGCACTTTGGGTTAGCGCTGCCGCACTGGTCATCTTTCTGCCGCGAGTTTGGCGGCGAGGAGGATCACCTGAGACCAATGAGGATTGGTTGCGCCTTCGGCAAAGGGAGCTGGCTGCTGAGCCAGAAGCGCTGAAAGAAGAGGCGGCGCTGCGATTGATTGAGGATGGCGTAGAGAGCGACTCGCAATCGGCGTTCGCAGTGCCGCGATACTCTGGCAGGGGGCAGACGCTCGCGGCCGCGGGACTCGCAGCCGCCGTCTGGTTGCTGTATTGGCAGTTGGGGGGTTGGGAAGACGTCCAGATAGCCGAGCAACTTGGCCGTATAGAGCAGTCAGAACCCGAAGCAGTGTTGGCGCTGATCGATAGGATGACGGCGCGTGCTGAGGCAAGACCGGACAACGCGGACTATTCGCTGTTGCTGGGTGAATACTATCTGTCTGGTAACGAGCCTGCGCAGGCATTGCGCTACTACGACCGGCTCATTGATTTAGGGGCAACTGCTCCAGAAATTTTGGGTAAGGCGGCGCAATCTGAATTTCTCTCTTCTGGTCGGGTGCTGAATTCGCGAGCTCGGTCACGCGCTGAGCAGGCTCTCGCGATTGACCCGATGCAGGCTGCGGCGCTGGCCACCCTGGGTATGGCGGGTTTTGAGGAGGGTGACTATCGGCAGGCAATTGTCTATTGGCAGCGGCTTCGAGAGCTGGAGCCACCGGGGTCTCCCGGTTACGAGATGCTGGGCCAGGTGATTGAGCGCGCCAAGATGGAGCTTGGTGAGACCGTCGCCGACAGCGCTGGGTCATCAGGTGTTGGCGTTGACGTGACTGTGTCAGCTGGAGAGGGCTTGCCAGCAGGGGGTCTCCTGTTTGTGCTCGCGCGCCCGGAAGGAGCGGAATCGGGGATGCCGATTGCCGTGGTCCGCACAACCGCGACGGCTTGGCCGGTGACGGTGCGTCTGGACGACAGCGCTTCAATGGCCGGACAGCGCATCTCGGATTTCCAGAAAGTGTCAGTCGAAGTGCAGGTTTCGGGCAACGGTGAGCCTGGACGAGAGAATGCGGTGGCGTGGGAGGCGATTCCGTCTTTCCCGGTTGGGGAGTCGAGCCCCCTCAGAATCAGTTTGCAGGTCGAATAGTCGACAAAATTCGGCATCAAACATAGTGTTGTTCGCTAGAAGTCTATACACTACATATTGTGTTTTTTAGCTTTTCGGGGCCCTAGTCGCTCCCGCTAGCTTGCAATGGGTATACGAATTCAATAATGCGCCTGAAATCCATAAAACTGGCCGGCTTCAAGTCATTTGTCGATCCCACCACGGTCCAGTTTCCGGGCAACATGTGTGCTGTGGTAGGCCCTAACGGATGCGGCAAATCCAACATCATTGACGCAGTGAGGTGGGTGATGGGCGAAAGCTCAGCGAAAACCCTCCGCGGAGAGTCGATGACAGATGTCATCTTTAATGGCACCACAAGCCGCCAGCCTGTCAGCCAAGCTTCCATTGAGCTGATATTTGATAACACCCAAGGCAAGGTGACGGGTGAGTTCGCCGCCTATAACGAAATATCTGTCCGACGAGTGGTTACCCGGCAAGCCCAGTCCGAGTATTACCTTAACGGCGCGAAGTGCCGGCGGCGCGATATCACTGACCTGTTTCTTGGTACCGGTTTAGGCCCACGCAGCTACGCCATTATTGAGCAGGGCGTCGTCTCCCGTCTCATCGAATCAAAGCCTGAGGAATTGCGGGTTTTTATTGAAGAAGCCGCAGGAATCTCCAAATACAAGGAGCGTAGGCGTGAGACTGAAAGCCGCATGCGACGCACGACAGAGAATTTGGAGCGACTCACGGATTTGCGAGATGAGCTTCAACGAAACCTAGCGCATCTGGATCGACAGGCCAGAGCGGCTGAAAAATATGCCGAGCTAAAGGCAGAAGAGCGGGCCGTTCAGAGTGAGTTGTTTGCCATTCAATGGCGCAATCTCAGCGCTTCCAGCGGCGAGGTGGCAGGGCAAATTGGAGCACTCGACGTTAAGCGCGAGGCCGCAAAAGCCGAAGTCACTCATACGCTGAGTGAGATTGAGGCTGCCCGTTCTGAGCAGACTGAGGCAACGGACGCGCTGAGCGCGGCGCAGGAGCAGTTCTACTCGATCGGTGGTGAGGTGACCCGTGTTGAACAGGCGCTGCGCTTTGCTCAGGAGAGACGAGGTGAGCTGCAGCGTGACCTCGACCAAACCCGCAGCAGTCTTGAGCAAACCCGGCAGCACCTCGAGAGTGACCGGGTGCGGCTGAGCGAGTGGCAAGAGCAGTTGGAGAAATCGGAGCCCGAGCTGACAGAATATCGGGCCCAGGCCCGTCTTGCCGCTGAAGCGCTGATGGCGGCTGACAATGCGGTGCAGCAGTGGTCGCAAAATTGGGACGGCTTTAACGAACGAGCGCGCGAACCCAGTCAGACTGCAGAGGTGCAGCAAAGCCGCATCGCCTACCTTGAACAAGTGCTCACCAAGCTTCAGGAACGGGGCCAGACGCAGAAGGCCGAGCTGGAGTCATTGTCCTCGGAGTCGACAGATGAAGCTTCGTCACCCTTCGCCGCTAAATTAGCGCAAGCTGATCGCGACATCGCCGGCCGGGAATCGGAGCTTCAGGAGCTGAAAAAGGGTTTGGCTGAATCGCAGACCGCCATCGAACAGTCGCGACGCCAGCAGGACGACGTTCGGGCAGCCATACAAGAAACCCGTGGACAGGTTGCGTCTCTTGTAGCGCTGCAGGAAGCGGCATCTGACGATCGCGAGCAAGCGGCCTTGAGTCATTGGATGCAGGCTGGAGAGTTTGAGTCAGAGGGAACGGTCTATGCGTCGTTGGATGTAGACGCGGGCTGGGAGGCGGCAATTGAGCAGGTGTTGGGTGAAGCGCTGTCAGCTCGCCTGTTGTCTGAGGTTGATCTACGTGGGCTGCCAGAGGTCGAGGCGCTGCCATCAGGGGCTTTTGTTGTAGATAACAAGGCGCAGTTGTCAGGCGATGTCACTGGCACACTAGCTGCGTACGTCAAGGGCCCTGCCAGAGTCAGGGTTTGGCTGCAGTCGATATTGGTTGCAGAAGGCCTCGAGGAAGCTCAGCGGCTTTGCCGCGATCTGTCTGTTGGACAGTCAGTGGTGACGCCTGACGGTCATTGGCTAGGGATGGGGTGGCACCGACGCCGGTCTGATGCGGATGCGGCTGCTGGCATGATTGCTAGGGAAGCACAATTAGACGAGTTGAGGGATAGCTTGCAGGCGGCCCAGAAAGAGGCCGATGCGCTTGAAGAGAAGCTGGGGGCTTTGCTCAAGTCCCGGGTAGAGCTCGAGAAGCAGTCGTCTCAGTCGCAGCAGGCGCAGCAGAACACAATCAACGAGCGTGCGGAACTGCTTGCAGAGCAGCGCGCGACGGTTGCCAAAATTGAGCAGCAAGCTCAACGTCGAAGTCGCCTCAGCCTGGAGATTGAAGAAACACAAAAACAGTACGAGCAGGAGCAGTCGCATCTTGCTGAAGCTCGAACGCTATTATCAGCGTCCCTGGACCAAATGGAATTGGATCGGGGTGAGCGAGAACAGTTGCAAAGTGAGCGGGGTGTTCTGACCGAGCGGTTGTCTCTCAAGCGTGAGGAGTCGCGAACGGCTTCGGACGCTCTCACGCGCGGTGATATGCAAAATCAAAATCTCAGTACGCAGGTGGTTACCCTTAAAGAGAATATCGACCGAATGGAAACGCAAGTGCGTGATCTGGAATCTAGAGAGACAGAGCTCACCGGAACGTTACCAGAGGATGATGATCCAGACGCCGAGAATAAGACGCTTCTTGCAGAGCTCCTAGAGCAACGCGTCACCGCAGAAAGTGCCTTAAATAGTGAGCGCGCGAGGGTTGCAGAGGTAGACAGCAAGTTGCGAGAGCTTGACAAGGCACGAATGCAGCGAGAGCAAGCGGTGCAGAGTATTCAGGCAGACGTTGAGCGTTTCCGCTTGCAAGAAGCAGAGACCTCGGTGCGACTGGAGACGCTGGCAGACGAGATCAGCAAGCGTGACGCGGTGCCGCAGGAGATCGCATCAGCACTGCCAGAAGACGCCAGCGAGTCGGAGTGGCAGGCTAAGGTCGAGCGGGCAGCAGCACGTATCAACCGTCTTGGCCCCATCAATCTGGCGGCCATCGATGAGCACGCAAAAGCGTCGGAGCGAAAACAATACCTCGACGCACAGAACGATGACCTGGAGGCGGCGCTAGAGACCCTGCGGTCTGCGATTCGCAAAATAGACAAGGAAACGCGGCAGCGTTTCAAGGACACCTTTGATCAGATTAATACTGGTTTTGCCGAGCTCTTCCCGAGGGTGTTCGGTGGCGGTACCGCCTGTCTGGAGATGACAGGCGATGATTTGCTGGACACCGGTGTGGCGATTTTTGCGAGGCCACCCGGGAAGAAAAATTCCACCATCCACTTGCTGTCTGGTGGTGAGAAGGCGATGACGGCGATCGCGCTGGTATTTTCAATTTTCCAGCTCAATCCGGCGCCTTTTTGTATGTTGGATGAGGTGGACGCACCGCTGGATGATGCGAATGTCGGTCGCTACGCCAGAATGGTCCGAGAAATGTCTGAGAAGGTTCAATTTGTCTTTATTACGCATAACAAGATCACGATGGAGGCTGCAGATCAGCTGATGGGGGTCACGATGCAAGAGCCGGGTGTTTCTCGCCTTGTGACCGTTGATGTGGAAGAGGCCGCGCAGTTGGCCGCCAGTTAAGGATTGCCGCATGGAGCAATTGTCGATACGAGACTGGATGATCCTCATTGGTGGGATGATGATCGTGGCCGTATTGATCGATGCGGTTCGCCGCTACTGGCGTGAGAGGCGAGCCGAACTCAAACTCAATGCGCGTATTGAGCGGGCGGCCCCTCTCTCAAACGATGACGACGCGTTTAATCTGCTTACCGAGTTGCCCAATGGGGGTGCCCGTATCGTCCACCGCGATGATCTCCAGATTGATTCGGCGATGGCGGCGGTTGATCCAGTTTCCGGCTTCAATGCTGCTGGCGAAAGCACTGCCGGCAGCGTTGCAGAGAATCAGTCGGCACCCGAGCCTGCTCTTCGGGCTGATCCGATTGATGTTGCGGTAGAGGCGGGGCTTGCCAGCTCAGTGGGCGAGGAGAAAGACCCGGAACAGATGCTCTCACCGGGCGGAGCGCCCGAGACGCACGACGTTGGCGAGGAATCGGCCTCTGTCTTGGCGGAAGTGGATCAGGGCGCTCAAGCCATACCACCCGCTTCTGAGAACGAGCCTTCTGAGCGGGAGGAGTCAAAAACTGAAGAGTCCATCTCACGGCGAAGGACCGTCAAGCCGCCTGCTGAATCGGACGCCAAAGACGCTGAACCTGATGCAGCAGATCCGGGAACTGTTGACTGGTTGGACACGCTAGAGCCCGATGAGGAATCGGATCCAGATTTACCCGAGCATGGGCGACTGCCCAGAGGCGCCAACACCCATGTATTTATTCTCTACGTGGTTGCGCAGGCAGAGGAGGGGTTCTCGGGCACAGAGATTTTGGAAACCCTGCTGGCCTGTGACCTGAGATTTGGTGATATGGATTTCTTTCACAGACACGAGCGCGCCTCTGGTCGCGGGCCCATAGAATTTAGCGTGGCCAATATGATGAAGCCCGGCGTATTCGACATTGACAACATGGAGCCATTACAAACCCGAGGCCTCATGTTTTTTGTCACGCTGCCGGGTCCTGCCGATATGCTCAAAGCCTTCGACTACATGTATGAAACGGTCAAAGTAGTGGCTAAGCAGTTGGGCGGTGATATTCAGGATGAAACGCGGAGCGTCATTACCCGCCAAAGTCTCGAACACATGCGTCAGCAGATCCGAGAGCTCGAAAGACGTCTGCTTGTTCGCCGGAACTGATGTATGGGCGCCTCACCTGAAGAGGAAGTGCTGACGCTCAGAGTGCAATTACAGCGCTGGGCGGAGGCTTACTTCGAGCTCGACGCGCCGGTTGTGCCTGACGCTGATTATGATCAGGCAATGCGCCGGCTGGAGACGCTGGAGCGAGAATTTCCGAGTTTAGCGACGCCCGACTCTCCCACCCAGCGAGTGGGGTCGGCGCCATTATCTGCGTTTGAATCGGTTGAGCATCGGTTGCCGATGCTTTCTCTGGACAACGCCTTTTCTGCCGAAGATTTGAGTGACTTCCATCGCCGTGTCACCGAGCGCCTCGGGCTTGCCGACGTTACCTACTGTTGTGAGCCGAAGCTCGATGGTGTTGCAGTCAGCATCGTATATGAGGGTGGTTTATTGGTGTTGGCGGCGACCCGAGGTGATGGTGCAGCTGGCGAAAACATTACCAGCAACGTTCGTACTATCCGCAACGTGCCTTTGGTTTTAAAGGGCGAGAGCGTCCCAACGTATCTTGAGGTGCGAGGCGAGGTGGTTATCCCGCGGGATGCGTTCGAGCGAATGAACGCGCAGGCCCGCAGCGCCGATGAAAAGGTGTTCGTCAATCCGCGCAATGCGGCTGCCGGGAGTCTTAGGCAGTTGGATTCGCGAATCACGGCGAAGAGACCGCTGGCCTTTACCGCCTATTCTGTGGGCGTAGTGGAAGGCGAGCTGCCTGCTTGCCACGATGCGATATTGCAAACCCTCGGCGACTTCGGCCTGCCCATTTCTGACTATATGCAGACGGTAGAGGGGATAGATGCTTGCGAGCGCTATTACCAGTCTCTCGCGGCGCAGCGCGATGCCTTGCCCTTTGACATCGATGGCATCGTCTTCAAGGTCAACGGGCTGGCAGAGCAAGAACGGTTGGGCTTTGTTTCGCGCGCGCCGCGTTGGGCAATCGCCCGTAAATTCCCGGCCCAGGAAGTCAGCACCCAGCTTCTGGGAGTCGACTTTCAGGTAGGCCGGACGGGAGCGATCACACCCGTCGCTAGGTTGGAACCGGTATTTGTGGGTGGCGTGACCGTCAGTAATGCCACCTTGCACAACGCGGACGAAATTGCGCGCCTGGGGGTGCAGGTCGGCGACACCGTAGTCGTTCGCAGGGCCGGTGATGTCATACCGCAGATCGTCTCGGTCGCAGAACGTATCGATGCTTCGGCCACAGCGCGCCATGCCATCGACTTTCCCGATCGTTGCCCGGATTGTGGATCTAATGTCGTTCGAGTGGAGGGTGAGGCGGTGATGCGCTGTGTAGGTGGCATGTCCTGCGCCGCCCAGTTGAAAGCGGTCATTCGGCATTTTGCGTCTCGAAAGGCGATGGACATTGAGGGTCTGGGAGACAAGCTGATAGACCAGTTGGTCGACGATGCATTGGTGACCAGCGTTGCCGATGTTTTCAGACTGACGAAAGAACAATTGGCAGCGCTAGACCGAATGGGCGATAAATCCAGTGAGAACTTATTGGCATCAATCGACAAAGCAAAAACTACCAGCCTGCCGCGGTTCATCTATGCGTTGGGTATTCGCGAGGTGGGAGAGGCCACTGCACGAGCATTAGCCCAGCACTTCCTCTCCCTCGATGAACTGCTCGTAGCACCCGCTGACGTGTTGGAGGGTGTCGACGATGTGGGGCCGGTTGTAGCGTGCCATATTTGTGAATTTGCGCACGATGAACGGAACCGCCAGTCGATCTCCGACTTATTGGCATCTGGAGTGAATTGGCCTGCGGTGTCGGTCGTCAGCGGTGAAGGACCGCTGGCGGGGACTACCTGGGTCGTTACGGGTAAGCTTGAATCGATGGGGCGCGATGACGCCGAGCAGAGACTCAGAGCGCTGGGCGCCAAGACTGCCAGCAGTGTTTCTGCAAAAACGAGTACCGTGCTGGCCGGGCCCGGAGCGGGGAGTAAACGAAAGAAGGCCGAGTCCTTGGGTATCTCGATTATGGATGAGAGTGAATGGCTTGTGATGTTGGGGGAATTAGAATGAGCTCGGGTAATCGATCGTGGCGTCCCGCCGTTCTTCTCATGACGATCCTCCTGTCAGCCTGTGCCACGTCGCCGCCAGAGCAAGTTGATAATGTCTGTGACATTTTCAGAGAGAAATCCGGTTGGTATGGCGATGCCAAGGAAGCGCGCGCCCGGTGGGGCGTGCCGATCTCTGTGTCGATGGCGTTCATGTATCAGGAGTCGCGGTTCGTTGCGACAGCAAAGCCACCGCGTAAAAAGATATTTGGCGTGATTCCGGGGCCACGCCCCTCTGACTCTTACGGATACTCACAGGCCAAGGAGAGCACTTGGGATTGGTATCAGCGCAGCACCGGTAACTACGGCGCAGACCGGGACGATTTTG
>JBELDB010000005.1:0-24427 GCA_042094525.1 Congregibacter sp.
TCATCCGAGACCCGCATCATGATCCAGCCCGCGGGATCCACCACATACCATTGCGTCGGTGACGCCAGCACCTCTGGAGCGAGCTCACTCAGCCTCTCCGATGATACGGTCAGTGCGGTGATGCCGACGTGCTCTTGGGCGAGCCAATCTGACAGACTGGTAGCCGAGCTGCCCTGCTCTGCCTCAGGTGTGACGGTGACTGCTGTGGGGGCAATGTCACCCAGGACGACCCTGCCAACGCGATTAAAGTTTTTGCCCAACGCGATATGGATTTGCCGGGTTTGATACAGCTGTTGCTGGCAGATTGCGTCACACATGTCGCCGCGCTGCACGACCAGCAACCGCCACTTCGCTGGCAGGTCCTGCCACAGCGTCTCGGCAACACCCTCGTGTTGGAAAACGACATCACTCACAGAGCGTGGGGGGTCGATCAGCTCCCCATGGTTAGCGGTGCCCACACTACCCAAAATATCGACATGCCCTTGCTCTACTGCCCACCATAGCGCCGTCGCGCCGAGCATCATGCTCAAGGGAATGCCGGCGATCAGAATCAGCATCAGCCGGGCACGACGACGCTGTGACGGCGCGGCGGCATCAGTCATGCGCGCGCTTCCCACTAAGAAGGGACCTCAAGTTGGTCAAGCGCAACAACCCAATGACCAGAAGCACTGCCGCCATCGCAAACCACTGCACCGCGTAACCAATGTGCTTTGAGGGTGACTGATTGACGACGGCCCACTCTGCCACCAATGCATGGGGCGAGTTAGGCTGGATCCTGACTTCAAAGGGGAATACGGTGCGGCCCGAGAGTGCCTCAAGCGAACGCTGCCAGTTATCCCAGTAAAGGGTCTGCACGGTCGCCGGCAATGCTGCGGGCGCCTCTGGCTTTTGCATCATGAGAGGCGTGCCGCTGGGCACATAAATTCGTCCTTCTATGACGACACGCCCTTCCGGGAGTATGGGTGTCGGCGTCGTTCTGCGAGACGGGTCTCCGGCCAACCAGCCCAAGTTCAAGGGGATGACGCCCGCCTCCGATTCTGCCAGTGCAATGACGTGGTAACCGACCCCGCCGCGGTGTAGTCGATTGTCGAGTAACAGGTAATCATTGGCACTAAACGATGCCTGCCACCGCACCTGTCGGTCAGCGAGGGCTGCGGTCACCTCGTTTGATAGCACTTCGGGCATCAGTAGCTCAGGCGCCACCGCCGGCATCGCTGCGCGAGCCTCCCATCGAGCCTCTAGCGCCGTCTTCTCGCTCGCACGGCCCAACTGCCAAAAGCCGAGGTTCACCAACAGCCCAAACAGGATGATGCCAGCCAACACGGCACGCACATCGCCGCCAATACTGAGCGGGCCCAAGCTTCGGTTAAACTGCATCTCTGTCCGACTCGTGTTCCATCCGCTTCCTGACTATTCGCGAAGCGGAGTCAAAAGGATTTCCGCCATGCTCAAGACCCTCATAGTGATACTCATGATAGCGCTTGTCGCCAGCCTCGCCTCAGGTTTGGTTTTTCTGATGTCAGATCGGGGCGACCCAAATAAAAAGCGTCTGTTCACTTCGCTGGGCGTTCGTCTGGGCCTCGGCGCATGCCTGCTTTTGGTCATTCTGTTCGGCGTCATAACAGGCCAGCTCGGCCAACAAAACCCCTGGGACCCTGGCCCAAGCGCTACCGAAGAAGCCGAAACACAAGACTAGGCCCGCTCAGTCCCATAACGTAGGCAGTCGCGAACAAAAAAGGGCGCCAAGGCGCCCCTTTAGCTGCCCTGCGCCGATCACAGGATGTAAACAAACAGAAACAGGAACACCCATACCACATCGACAAAATGCCAATACCAGCTAGAGGCCTCAAAGCCAAAGTGGTCAGTGGCAGTGAAGTGCTCTCTCCTCACAGACCGGACCAGCTGGATCAGCAACATAGTCATACCCATCGCCACGTGGAAACCGTGGAACCCGGTCAACATGAAAAAGGTGGAGCCATAAATGCCAGAGTTCAACGTCAACCCATACAGCACATACGCTTCGTAATATTCCGCAGCCTGCAGGCCAAGGAAAATCACCGCGAGGCCAACGGTGATACCCAGCCAGCGATTAAACTTTTTGCGGTTATCAGCGAGGATGGCGGTGTGCGCAACATGAACCGTTGCGCTCGACGACAATAGAATCAGGGTGTTCCACATTGGCAGCCAAGCGTACCAAGCGTGAGCATCAGCCGGCGCCATGGACGTTTCCTGGGAGACAAACGCGCCATTGTTGGCAATCACCTGCGCGTCGACACCACCAACCATCTCCTGAGGGGTTGTCGAAGGAGGCCATGCAAATTCAAAGCCAGGCCAAAGTAGCCCGTTCATGCGACCACCCTCTCCCTCGCCTGCAAGCCAGGGGCCGGCGAACTGCCTGACATACAGCAGCGCACCGAAGAACGCTGCAAAAAACATAACCTCTGAGAAGATGAACCAAAACATACCCAGCACATAACTCTGGTGCAGCTGGCCGCTATTCATCCCCGCGAGGTTTTCCTTGATAGCCGTGCCAAACCAGCTGGCGAGGGTAAAAATAAAGAACACCAGCCCCACCGTCAGCACCCACACCGAGGTGCTCGACTCCTCCCCGCGGCCATAGGTCATGTCGTTAAGCACGAGGGCCGCTCCGAACACTGACAGAATCAAGCCAATGGTGGCCCGGACTGCCAAGCTGGAAGACTCGGGCACATAATACTTCTCGTGACCGGCCGAAGCTGATGTTGGATTAGCCATAAATCTCTCCTCGATCGGGCGCTAGCGCGAGGCTAACCCGTCAGTCACCGTGCCGCTGACATCGAATAATGTGTACGAAAGTGTGATGGTATGAATGTCCGCGGGCAGATCTTGATCGACAATGAACTGTAGTGGCATCTCCGCGCCCGATTGACCGTCGAGCAACTGCTGGTCAAAGCAGAAACATTCGGTTTTGTGAAAATACGCTGCGGCGCGACTCGGCGAGATGCTGGGGATGGCCTGCGCCACCATGTCGGCGTCGGTTGGATTCATCGCATGGAACACCACCCCGTTCGCCGCGCCGGGATTGACCCGCATCATGCGTGTGTCAGGGGAAAAAGACCACGGCATGCCATCGTTATTAATCGCCACAAACTGCACCGTGACCTCACGGCTTTCGTCGATTGCCGCGGGAACAGCCGTGTAGGCCTGACCGGCGGTTTTGCCATTGATACCGAGCGCGTCACAGAGCACGTTATACAGCGGCACCATCACAACAAACACGAAAGCAAACATAGCGACGGCAACCGTCACCAGTTTCAATGCCGTGTCGATGGCCGGCACGCGGCTAAAACGCAGACTGCTCATTTCACTCCCCCGCCTCGCCCTAAGTCTCGCTAGATAGTGCCCGCGGGCTTGGGCACCGCCGGCGGCTCTTCAAAGGTGTGGTAAGGCGCAGGCGTGGGCACCGTCCACTCGAGGCCCTCGGCACCATCCCAGACTTTCTCATCACTTACCGGCTTGCCCGCCACGATCGTCGCCACGACGTTGTAGAGGAAAAGCAGCTGAGAAGCACCATAAATAAACGCGCCGATGGATGACATCATGTTGAAGTCGGCAAACTGTAAGGCGTAGTCCGGAATACGCCTCGGCATCCCTGCAAGGCCCACAAAATGCTGGGGAAAAAACGTGATGTTGAAACCAATGAATGAGATCCAAAAATGGGTCTTACCCATGGCCTCGTTATACATACGGCCACACCACTTAGGCAGCCAGTAGTAAATCGCTGCGGTCATGGAGAACACAGCACCCGCCACCATCACGTAATGGAAGTGCGCCACCACAAAATAAGTATCGTGGTACTGGAAGTCGGCCGGGGCGATCGACAGCATCAGACCGGTAAAGCCGCCCAAGGTGAACAGAATAAGAAAGCCGATGCAAAAGAGCATGGGGGTCTCAAAGCTCAAAGCACCTCGCCACATTGTTGATATCCAGTTGAAGACCTTCACACCGGTGGGCACGGCGATGAGCATAGTGGCGTACATAAAGAACAGCTCACCCGCGATCGGCATGCCTACGGTGTACATGTGGTGAGCCCATACGATGAACGACAGGAACGCAATTGACGCTGTGGCGTAAACCATTGAGGCGTAGCCGAACAGCGGCTTTCTCGAGAACGCAGGAATGATCTGCGAGACCACGCCAAACGCCGGCAGAATGATGATGTACACCTCAGGGTGACCGAAGAACCAGAATATGTGCTGGAACAACACCGGGTCACCGCCGCCAGCGGCGCTGAAGAAGCTGGTGCCGAAGTGGATATCCATCAACATCATAGTGACCGCGCCGGCTAAAACCGGCATTACAGCAACCAGCAAGAAAGCGGTAATCAGCCAGGTCCATACGAACAGCGGCATCTTCATGTAAGTCATACCCGGCGCGCGCATGTTCATCACCGTGGCGATAATGTTGATCGACCCCATGATGGAGGACACACCCAGAATGTGGATCGCAAAAATAAAGAAGGTGACCGAGGGGGCCGCGTAAGTGGTTGATAGCGGCGCGTAGAACGTCCAGCCAAAGGCCGGTGCACCGCCCTCCATAAAGAGCGTGGAGGCCAGCATCAGGAACGCCGGGGGCAGGATCCAGAAGCTCCAGTTATTCATGCGAGGCAGCGCCATATCCGGCGCGCCGATCATCATGGGGATCAGCCAATTTGCTAACCCTACAAACGACGGCATGATGGCGCCAAACACCATCACAAGGCCGTGCAATGTGGTCATCTGGTTAAAGAAACCGGGCTCAACCAGTTGCATGCCGGGCTGGAACAGCTCTGCGCGAATAACCATCGCAAAAAAGCCACCAAGCAAAAACATAGCGAAGGAGAACCACAGGTACATCGTGCCGATGTCCTTGTGGTTAGTGGTAAACAGCCAGCGTGTAATGCCCTGAGCCGGTCCATGATGATGATCACCCATCTTTTTTCCCCTTAACCGTTCTTCATGCCGGTGACATCACCGGGCTGGACGACATCGCCCGTGTTGTTACCAAATGCGTTGCGCTGGTAGGTCAGCACCGCGGCCATTTCGACATCGTTAAGCTGGCCACCAAAGGCCTGCATGGCGGTGCCCGAAACGCCCTTGGCAACCACAGCCATGTGGCTGGAGAGGTCCCCAAGCGCAACGGCACTGCCAGCAATGGCGTTGCCAATTCCGCCCTGACCCTGCGCGCCATGACAAGCAAGACAAGCACTGTCGTAAACCGCTTTACCTTGAGCCATCAGATCATCGACCGACAGGGTTTGCATGGCCAGCTGCGTCTGCGCTACCGCCGCACCGCGCTTGGCGGCCATCCAGGCGTCAAATTCTCCTCTCGGTACGGCGTGCACTACGACAGGCATAAAACCGTGATACGAGCCGCATAGCTCCGTGCACTGACCGCGATAGATGCCCTCTTCGGGCACCCGCGTCCAGGCTTCGTTGATAAAACCCGGAATCGCGTCGCGCTTCACTGCGAGCTCAGGCACCCACCAGGAGTGGATGACATCATTGGCCGTAATCAGAAACCGCACTTTGGTATTCGTTGGGATCACCAGCGGCTCGTCGACCTCAAGAAGATAGTGGTCGCCCTTCTTGTCAGTGTTATAGATCTCTTCCTGCGACGTCGCTAAATTCGAAAAGAACGCCACAGGCTCGCCGGATTCTTCGAGGTACTCGTACCTCCACTTCCACTGGTAGCCAGTAATCAGGATATCCAGCTCGGCTTCATCGTTGTCATACACCTCTAGCAAGGTCGATGTTGCCGGTACCGCCATGGCGATCAAGATGATGAAAGGCACTACTGTCCAAGCCACCTCAACCTTTGTGCTCTCATGAAATTGAGATGCTTGATGCCCTTTGGATTTACGGTGGGCATAGATGGAGTAGAACATCACAGCAAACACCGCGACGCCAATCACCACGCAGATCCACATGATCAACATGTGGAGCTCAAAAATGTCCGCGCCGATCTCTGTCACCCCGGGTGACATGTTGACCTGGTTTTGGGCGGCAGCCAGCGGCGCCAAAAACGCCAAGACCGATGCTGAGAACGCTCTCCCCATCGCGTAGGTACTCCGTCTGTTTCTGTGGCGCAGAACCCCGAGCCACTGAGGGGGCCAAAAAGCGCCGGGATTATAGCGAAGTTGCTGGAAAATACATGGATAAAAGTTCACTGTCGGCCAGCGGAGCGTATGGTCTGTGGGCGGCATTATGAATGCCAATGTTTTTTATTAATTCCTCACATAAGCTGAGGTTATGTGAGGGGGGGGGAAGGCTGAGCTCACTCGTCCAGTAGGCGCACCGTCTCCGCTTCAGTTTCCACGCGTCGAGCGGAGGCTCGGGTGACTCGTGTTGGCGGCGCGCTGACACTGGCATCGGGCCGCGCCTCGACAAAGCCACAAGCGACACACCGACGCTCGTCGGCAACACCGTCAATCACCATGCGGTCCATCGCTTTACAACTGGGGCACACCGCACCGGCAACAAATCGCGGTCGCTGATTGGGTTCAGAACCAGAATCCGACATACTCGCCTCGAGGCACCATGAACACAGTCCAATATCTCCAGCGCGGTATTCTAACAAGCCTGACCGACACCGCAGAGACGAGTCTGCAACGTATAAGTACTGCCGCCCAAAACCAGCAGGAGAGCCAAATTGAGCACAATCAACTTTAAAGGCGAGGCCAATATCCGCGAGGGACTGGGCATTACTCCCGTGCTGGGCGAGCGCGTGATGATCGACCCATCGGCTGTCGTCATGGGTGATGTCGTTCTGGGTGATGACGTCAGCGTTTGGCCGCATGCAGCGATGCGCGGCGATGTGCAAGTAATTCGGATTGGTGCGCGGACCAACATTCAGGACGGTACCGTACTCCATGTCACTCATGACGGCCCCTATAACCCCGGGGGGTTCCCGCTGCACATTGGCGAAGACGTAACCGTGGGGCATCGCGCACTGCTGCATGGCTGCACTGTCGGGCACCGCGTGCTGGTAGGCATGGGTGCCATCATCATGGATGCCGTGATGGTGGAAGACGACGTGATGATCGCTGCCGGCGCGCTGGTCACGCCGGGTAAACGGCTACGCAGCGGGTATCTCTATGCGGGTAGCCCCGCCCGCGAGGTGCGGGCGCTGACTGAGGGCGAGGTCAAATTCCTCCCCTACAGCGCAGCGGGATATACCTCGTTGAAGCAACGTTATCTGGACGGCAACGCCTGATCGAAGGGCGCTCAAAGCCGCCGCAGGTCTGCGATCACCGACTGTGTGTCGGGGTAATCGCCGAGCCACAAATAAAAACTCTCTGCCGCCTGCTCAACGAGCATACCCAGACCGTCTCTCGTCTCGGCTGCACCCCGCTCCGTGGCCCAGCGCATGAATGGTGTCGGCCCTTGGCCGTAGGCCATGTCATAACAGCAGCAACCCTGGGGCAGCACCATCTCATCGGGCAGAGCGGGCATCTCGTCAGACAGTCCCGTGCTAGTGCCATTGATAATGACATCCCACGAGGTTCCGGCTATCCCAGAGTACCCGCCACCGGAAACGGGTATGGGGTGCGCCGCCCACTCTGTCGCCAACGCCTCGGCGCGCTCTGGCGTGCGATTAGCGATGTCCAAACAAGCCGGTCCGACCTCAAGCAGCGCCGGGATGACTCCTTTTACCGCCCCCCCGGCGCCAAGCACCAAAATGCGCGAACCCTCGAGCGACCAGCCAGCGTTCGCCGTGATATCGGTCAGCAAACCCTTGCCGTCGGTGTTATCGGCGTAAATGTGGCCCGCTGCATTCCGCGCAAGAAAGTTGGCGGCACCCGCCAAACTTGCTCGACTCGACACGGTTTCAGCCACCTCAACGGCGCGGGTTTTGAAAGGCAAGGTGACATTGAGACCTCGACCGCCCGACTCAAAAAAACGCGACACCCACCCTTCAAAGTCATCGACCTCTACTCGCTCGGCGCGATAGTCAACCTGCTGTCCGCTCTGCTCGGCAAAGGCCGCGTGAATGTGCGGCGAGAGACTGTGGCCAATCGGATTGCCCACTACGGCAAAGCGTCCTGAAACCAAGCGGTCGGCTGTCATCGCGTAAGCGCACCTGTGCCGACACGATCGGCATCAGTGTGATCGGCTGAAAGAGGGCCGACCATCATCAAGTGGCTGTCGCCTCAGCGTCGAGCCCCAACCAGTCCCGCGGTCGTAAAAAATCCGTCATGAGCTCGGCCTCGGGCGAGCCCTCATCAGGTGTGTGCCCATACTCCCAGCGCACGAGCGGCGGCAACGACATGAGTATGGCTTCGGTGCGGCCATTGGTTTGTAACCCAAATAAGGTGCCGCGGTCATGGACCAGATTGAATTCCACATAGCGCCCACGGCGATAAAGCTGCCATTGGCGCTGAGCCTCCGTCGAGGGCATGTTCATTCGTCGCTCCAATATGGGCGCATAGGCCTTGAAAAACCCGTCTCCCACGCTGCGCATAAAAGCGAAGGTTTTCTCGAACCCCCACTCATTGAGGTCATCGTAGAAAAGCCCACCCACCCCTCGCGGCTCCTTACGGTGCGGCAGATAAAAATAGTCGTCACACCATTTTTTGAGGCGAGGATAGACCTCTTCGCCGAAGGGATCGCAGGCGGCCTTGGCGGTGGAGTGCCAATGGACAGCGTCTTCCTCATAACCATAGTAGGGCGTGAGGTCGAACCCACCCCCCATCCACCACACGGGTTCCTCTCCGGGTTTCTCAGCCATGAACATGCGCACGTTGGCATGAGACGTCGGCGCATGTGGGTTGCGGGGGTGGATGACCAGAGACACACCCATCGCCCGAAAACTGCGCCCGGCAAGTTCCGGACGGTGCTGTGTCGCCGACGCCGGCATTCCGGCGCCGACCACATGGGAGAAGTTCACGCCACCCTTCTCGATCACATCACCCTCAGCCAATACGCGGCTGATACCGCCGCCGCCTTCTGGCCGATCCCAGGATTCAGTGGCGAAAGTCGCGCTACCGTCGATTGCCTCAAGTCCCCCGCAAACCTGATCCTGGAGTGATGTTAGGTAGGCTTCTACTGCCTCCGCATCCATGGACTGCTCCTTATTATGTGTTATCCGCGGATCACTGATCCGTCTTGCACACGACGTATTGTTGATGGTTTGCCCGCCGGGTCAATAGCGCCCGGCATTGCCGGTAGCGCCATGCCGAAATATCGTCGTAGCTCCCAGATGCTGTGCGGTGGCGGTAAGCCGGCAGGATTTGCACTGGTCGATACCAACGGCCCGCCAAATGCCGCACACAGCGCAGCCAACGCCGGTGATGACGTCACCCGAATCGCCACCTCGTCGCTATCACCCGTTACCCAAGATGGGAACAAGCCTCTGTGCGGCACCAACCAGGTGCTGGGGCCCGGCCAGGAACCCAGCATCATGTCGCACTGCTTGGATGACAGGTCTCGGAGCACATGGGCGAACACCTCTCTACTCGCACCGACAACTATCAGGCCCTTGCTGACCTCGCGCTGCTTCATCGCCAAAAGATCCAAAACCGCGCCTTCATCAAAAGGGTCACAGCTCAGCCCCCACACGCCCTCTGCCGGACACGCCACGACCCCTCCCGCTCGGAGCGACGCCGCTAACTGGGGCGCTCGCCAGCGAGAATGCAAATCCGGTAGACGGTCCAATGCCATGTCAACGCCGTGTAAGAGATAGGTCCGCACCTTACCCTAGACGCCAGCCCCGCCGCCAATACCCTTCCGCCAATACCCTTATGAATAGTGCCGAACGAGACGGCTTGAGACAGCGATGCTGCTCAGGTAATCGCTGCGTACCCACCAGCCACTTGCTCGACACGCCCTGCCACTTCCAGTGCCGTGAGGCAGGCCAAACATCGGTCTAAATCCCAGTTGAGATGGGTGGACAGTAGGTCGGCGCCGTGGGTGCCACTACCCAGCAGGGCAAGCAACGCTTGTTGATCGGGGTCCAGTGTGCACAACCGATGCAATTCTCCTTCTGACGCCGGCCGGTCACCGCGGAGCTGCGGTGCTGTGGGCAAACCGAGGTGCGCCCGCATCGCTTCAACTGACTGGACCAGCGCCGCGCCATCCTCAAGGAGATAACGACAGCCCGCCCCCTCACGATGATAGATGGACCAGGGCAGCACTAGAACATCTCGCCCCTGATCTGCGGCGGCACTCGCTGTAATCAGTGTGCCACTGGGTCGCCCGGCCTCGACGACCAGCGTGGCTTCGCTGAAGCCAGACAGTGTTCGGTTACGGCGATGAAAATGATGCTTCCGTGGCGGCGTACCCAGCGGGAATTCACTGACCAACACCCCCTCGATCATCACCCGCTCGGCCAGCTTCTGATGGCGCGCCGGGTAGACCCGATCCATGCCGGATGGCAACACCGCAATGGTGCTGCCCCCCGCTACAAGCGCTGCGTCATGGGCGATGGCATCAACGCCCAATGCCAGGCCACTCACCACAACCAGTCCAGACTCTGCCGCGGCTGCGGCAAACTCTTTGGCCGCCCGGCGGCCCTCGAGCGAGGGCTTTCGTGTGCCCACCATAGACAAAGTGGTTGCAGACAAATGCCGAAGCGCCCCGCGGCAGAACAAGAAAGGTGGCCGGTCACTGCACTCTGCCAACAGTGGTGGGTACTCGGGGTCCTGAGGCGTCACAAGATAAAGCGGCGGACCGCTCAACTCTGTCTCTCGCGACTTCGCCAGAGGCGGTTGTTTCAAGATTTGCTGTAACGCTTCGAGCCCCAAGGCGTCGGCTTGTTCCACAGGACAACCCAATATGGCTTCGGGCGAGGGGAACTGCTGTAGCACCTGATCGAGCCATCGGGCGCCTGCCCCAATCTCTCGAGTCAGCGCTAGCCAACGTGAATCGGCTTGTTGATTCAGACCAAACTGGTGTGCCACGACTCTTCCTTGAGGCGCTGAGTTAGAAAACGGCGCCCTAAAGACACCTCGTTACCGATCGATGCGGCGCTTCAGGGATTGCGCAACTTATCCCCTACCGACAGCGGCTTGGTCGCCTCCAGCACCAGACCGAAGCTGGCGCGGTCGTAAACCGAAAACACCATCAGCACGCCAGCCTGAATATCAGGCAAACGCACCTGTTTGCCTGTGACGGGGTCTTTCACCTGCTCGCCGGTATGATCGATGGCCAACACATCACCGACTCTCAGCGACTCTCTGGTGCCACGATTAATCACTACAATATCGAGCACACCTATCTGCGTGACGCCACCGGCAACCGCAATCATCGTTGCATCGGTGATGGTCGTATCCGGAGCCTGGGGTTGATAAAACGACTCGACGTCCGTTTCTGTGACCGGCAGCAGGCGATCTCCAATACGAACTTCTTCGCGCATTTCAGCCACGATCATGGCCGCTACGGTCTCTCCTCCAACCTGATCATCCTGCAAACGCGCCTCGCCGACGTCGCTGACAAAAATACCCAGCCCCTCACCGCTGACAGGGTCTGTTAATTTTTCGACACGGCGCACCAGCCGATAGCTCAGCGCCTCTTCCCAGCGACCCTTCCCATAAATCGTGTCGCCAACGCCGCTGATTAGACGCCCTGCGTCGCCCGACAAGACGTAGGGCGCCCGATCCAGCGCGCCCGCGTCGACTACCTGATGCTGACGGAGAAACGGCTCAATGTGCTGCCGGGAAATCGCAGGAATCGCCAGATCCAGCGGACTCGCCCGCATACTCGGGGAGAGCTTGATATCGCCCTGCTCAATGCGAACCAGTTTTGGCTGCCCTGAGTCCCATACCAAGCTCAAGGTGTCTCCCGGGTAAATCAGATGCGGATTGTCGATCTGCGGATTGCCCGCCCACAGCTCTTCCCATCGCCACGGGTCACGCAGGAATAGCGAAGAGATATCCCATAAGGTGTCACCAGACTGCACGGTGTAGGTCAGGGGCACATCCGGGTTAAGGGTCAGGGGGTCATCGGGTTGGGCGGCAGCGCCAGCCGACGCCAGAAATAGCAGGAGGGCACAGGGGCCAAGGAGCCGTCTGGCCCATGATCGGCCGGAGCTGACCTGATCAAGGGTGGCTCCCCTGCTGATCGCAATCCGTTTGCTCGCTCTCACAGCATTCACTCCATTGTGTACTGCCCGCTGTATACGCCAACAGATATCTGGCATCGCGGTATAATCTGAGTGTGCGGCGCTGATTCGGGCAGAGCAAGACCAAATCCGAACACTTTTCTCCGCCACAAGACCGGATCGGCACTGGAAGCCCTCTCAATGGCCCTACTCCCCATTCTTGAATTTCCTGACCCGCGGCTGCGCACCCGCGCGGTGCCCGTCACCGTGGTGGATGACAGAATCAAGCAGCTTGTCGATGACATGTTCGACACCATGTATGCGGCGCCAGGGATCGGCTTGGCGGCCAGCCAGGTTGACGTTCATGAGCGGGTCATCGTGATAGATCTCAGTGAAGATCATTCAGACCCCCGTGTCTTTATTAATCCAGAGATCACGGTTATCGATGAAACACTGGGAACGTATGACGAGGGCTGCCTGTCTGTGCCCGGGTTTTACGAAACCGTTGAGCGGCCTCAGGTGATTGAAGTGACGGCGCTGGACAGGGCCGGAACGACCTTCACAGAGCGGCTTGATGGCCTCATGGCTATCTGCCTGCAGCATGAAATCGACCACCTTGAGGGTAAACTGTTCGTCGATTATTTGTCGCCTCTGAAGCGGCAGCGCATTCGCAGCAAGCTCGTAAAAGAGCAGAAGCGCCGCGCCTGATCGATGCCTACACCCCTTAAAGTTGTTTTTGCGGGCACCCCGGAATTCGCTGCCCGGCACCTCGAGGGCCTTATCGATAGCCCCCACCAGATTGTCTCAGTGATGAGCCAGCCAGACCGGCCTGCAGGGCGTGGAAAACGCCTCCAGCCCTCTCCGGTGAAGGCCTTGGCACTGGAGGCCGGCTTGCCTGTCTGGCAACCGGAGTCACTGAAAACCCCAGATAGCGAAGCAACCCTATCTGACTACGAGGCCGATATTCTGGTGGTCGTGGCCTACGGGCTGATACTGCCGGCTGCCATTTTGAGCGTGCCAAGGCTGGGCTGTCTCAATGTTCATGCATCACTGTTGCCACGGTGGCGCGGCGCGGCGCCGGTCCAACGCGCCATTGAAGCAGGAGATGCCGAGACCGGCGTCAGCATTATGGTGATGGAACCCGGTTTAGATACCGGACCCGTGCTCCTCACCCGCTCACTTCCCATCGAAGCCCATCACACCGGCGGCACGCTCCTTAATGATCTTGCTCAGCTCGGTGTGCCCGCACTCATCGAGAGTCTTGAACACATCGACGCACGGTTGACCACAGCAGCGCGACAAGAAGACAGTGAGGCTACCTACGCGCGCAAAATTGCCAAGCAAGAAGGCGCGCTCGATTGGTCAGCCGATGCCATGACGTTAGCGCGCCGCGTACGGGCATTTCATCCGGCACCCGGTTGTTACACCCATCTGCAGGGTGACCGACTAAAAGTCCTCTCAGCTCATGCCCTGACTGAATCTCATCAAAGGCCGGATGGCGAGATCGTCGCAGCCGATGAGGCCGGCATTCGAGTCAGCTGCGGCACGGGACAACTGATCATCACTGAAGCCCAGCTCCCCGGCGCCAAGCCGCAGCCTGTTGCCACACTGTTACGTGGTCATCAGGCGCGATTTCAACCCGGGCAGCGCCTCGGCGGCGAGGACGCCTGTTGACTGTGTCCTCCCCCCGAGCCGTCGCGGCGAGCATTATTGGTCGGGTGCTCGCTGGGCAATCATTGAACCGGCTGCTGCCTGAAGCGCTGGACGCTGCGGACACCGCACAGCGGCCTCTATGTCAGGAGTTGGTGTATGGCACGCTCCGGGAATGGCCCTGCCTGGTTGAGGTCTGCCTCGGGTTTCTCGACAAACCACTGCGACGCAAGGATCAAGATGTCATGGCGCTGTTATGTGTCGGGCTCTACGAGATGCGGCATTTAAATACCCCATCCCACGCAGTCGTTTCAGAAACAGTTAACGCAGCACGCGTGCTCAAAAAGCCGTGGGCCACGGGCATGGTCAACGGCGTGCTTCGGACTTTTCAACGCAAGGACGGTGTCGCCGCCAAAGCGCTGTCGTCGGCAGCTCAGCTGGCACTGCCTGGCTGGCTTCACACTGAGCTGTGTGCTCAATATGGCGATGCTGCCGAGCAAATCGCCTTGGCCGCCCGACATCGACCGCCCATGACCTTGAGGGTCAACCAGCAAAAAAGTACCCGCGATGATTATCTGCACACGCTGACAGAAGCGGGTATTGGCGCGAAACCCTGTTCTGACTCTGAAGACGGTGTCGTGCTCAATCGCCCTGTTGATGTGGCGCTCTTGCCGGGGTTTGCCGAGGGCGCAGCCAGCGTGCAGGACAGCGCCGCGCAACTTGTTGCTCGTCTTTTGGCGCCTCAATCTGGAGAGCGGATACTGGACGCCTGCGCAGCGCCGGGTGGCAAGGCTTGTCATCTGCTGGAATTGCAGCCGGCGCTTGAAGAGCTAGTGGCACTGGATATCAGTGAGTCCCGCTTGCAACGCGTCGCTGAGAACAGCGCGCGACTGGGTCTCACGCTCACTCCGCTCGTGGCTGACGCCAGCGCACTCTCTGAAGCGCTACTGGACAAGCCTTTCGACGGCATTCTTGCCGACGTGCCCTGCTCGGCCACCGGCGTCATAAGGCGCAATCCAGACATCAAAATTCTCAGGGAACCCGCCGACATTGCTGCTTTTGCAAGTCAGCAACTGGCGATATTAGAGGGGCTCTGGCCGGCGCTAAAACCGGGCGGCAGGCTACTTTATGTGACCTGCTCTTTGTTAGCCGCAGAAAACGACGGCGTCATCGAAGCGTTCGTATCCACACACAATGCCCACATGGCACCCATCGAGCTTAAAACCGGTGTAGCGCGCCTACATGGCTGGCAGAGCCTTCCGGACCGGGATGGCGGCGATGGACTGTATTTCGCGATGCTGCAGAAACCCGCCGGGTAACGTCACCCCGCTAATCGCCAACGTGAGTAATCCACATGGCGTGGCGGGTTTCACTTGGTTTAAGGTGTCGGCGGGTCGTTGGGAGGGTCCAGAGGCCGGTGAAGATCATTATCCTCGGAGCGGGGCAAGTCGGCGGAACACTCGCTGAGCACCTTGCCGATGAGCAAAACGACATCACTGTTGTAGACGAGCAGGCCGCGACCCTGAAGCGGCTTCAGGAGCGTCTGGATATCCGGACGGTTCTGGGCAACGGTGCTCACCCCTCCACACTGATGAACGCCGGCGCAGAGGACGCTGACATGCTCATCGCCGTCACCGATAGCGATGAGATCAATATGCTGGCCTGCTGCGTCGCGTTTACCTTATATCGCACCCCCACCAAGATCAGCCGCGTGCGGTCCGCAGACTATCTCGCCAAACACAAGTCACTATTTGAATCAGGCGCTATTCCCGTCGATGTCATCATTGGCCCGGAACAACTGGTGACAAAAAACATCGAGCAACTGATCGCCAACCCGGGATCTCTGCAAGTGCTCGATTTTGCCGATGGCCGAATCCGATTGGTTGCTGTTAGAGCTGTCACCGGCGGACCCATTGTCGGCCGGGAGCTGCAGGAAATTCGCGAGCACATGCCCGGGGTCGACACCCGGGTAGCGGCGATCTTCAGGCGAGGTGGAGACCCCATCATTCCCGAAGGATCGACGGTGGTGGAACCCGACGATGAAGTGTTTTTCATTGCGGCGCGTGAGCATATCCGAGACGTCACATCGGAGCTTCGGGACGTCGACAACCCCTACCATCGCATCATGATTGCGGGAGGCGGCAACATTGGCGCCACACTCGCCAAACGCTTGGAGAAGCAATATCAGGTTAAGGTCATAGAGCGCGCCTACGACCGCTGCCGGGTGCTGTCAGATATGCTGGAGAACAGCATTGTCCTGCACGGCAGCGGCAACGAACCTCTATTACTGCAACAAGAAAATATTGAAAACACCGACGTCTTTTGTGCGCTGACCGACAATGACGAATCCAACATCATGATGTCGATGCTGGCGAAGCGCCTGGGCGCAAAAAAAGCGATCACACTGATCACCAACTCGGCTTATGCAGACCTGATTGGTGAAGAAATCGATATCGCCATCTCACCGCAGCAGATCACAATCAGCAGCCTGCTCATGCACGTGCGGCGCGGCGACATCAATGCCGTCCACTCGCTTCGTCGCGGTGCCGCCGAAGCCATCGAGGTCACTGCGCACGGAGACACGCGCTCATCCAAGGTTGTAGGGCGGCGGTTGGACGAATTAAACCTCCCTTCAAGTGTAACGGTGGGCGCCATCCTGCGCGGTGAGGAGGTGCTGATAGCGCACGGCCATGTCGTGGTGGAAGCCAATGATCACGTCATTCTGTTTCTGACAGACCGCACACAAATCTCTGCTGTCGAAAAACTCTTTGCTGTGGGATTCGGCTTTATCTGATGCAGTTCGCCATGGCATTCAAAATCATTGGCGTTTTACTGATTTTGTTCAGCACGGCAATGTTGCCACCCCTGTTCCTGTCGCTCATTGCACAGGACGGTATTGAGTCCGCATTCGCAATGGGACTCGCCGCAACACTCTTTGCGGGTGTCGCGCTGTGGCTGCCTACCCGCAATCTGAGCAGAGACCTCAATATTCGCGACGGTTTTATGGTTACCGCCCTGTTCTGGGTGGTTTTGGGCTTGTTCGGGGCCATACCGCTTTGGCTGGTTTCCGATCTGGGCTTGACCCCGATAGCGGCCATTTTTGAATCGATTTCCGGCCTTACCACCACAGGCGCCACGGTGATTACCGGTCTAGATGACTTACCTCAATCGGTCCTCTTCTATCGGCAATTACTGCAGTGGCTGGGTGGCATCGGCATCATTGTGCTCGCAGTCGCGGTCCTGCCTATGCTTGGGATTGGCGGCATGCAGCTCTATCGAGCTGAAAGCGCAGGCCCCTCCAAAGACCGGAAGCTCACACCGCGTATCACCAGTACAGCCAAGGCGCTGTTCGGCATCTATTTGTTGCTGACGATTGCCTGTGCTGCCAGTTATTTTGCTGCCGGTATGTCCACTTTCGACGCCATCTGCCATGCCTTCTCGACGGTGGCCATCGGTGGCTTTTCCACCCACGACGCGAGCCTTGGTCACTATGAGCAGAACCGCGTTTTGTTGGTGAGCTCAGTCTTCATGTTGCTATCGGCGATTAACTTCGGGTTGCACTTCATCGCTCTGCAACGCCGCAATGTGCGCGTCTACGCACAGGACTCCGAAACCGCTTTTTTCATCACCGTCATCGCCTCGGCGACGCTGGTTGTCTGCTGCCTGCTACTCACAACGGAAACCCTCGGGCTTGAAGACAGCGTGATTCACGGCCTGTTCCAGACTATCTCTATTGCAACGACCACCGGCTTCACCACCCAGGACTTTTCTGTCTGGCCGCTCTTCCTGCCGATACTGCTTCTTATACTGAGCTTTATGGGTGGATGTGTCGGCTCTACTGGCGGCGGCATGAAGGCTATGCGCATTCTTCTTATCTTCCGCCAGGGTGTCAGAGAGCTGCGCCAACTGCTTCACCCCAACGCGGTGATTCCGTTAAAGCTGGATGCTCGACGGGTACAAACCGAGGTGATCAGCGCCGTCTGGAGCTTTTTTGCGGTGTACATGTTCTGCTTTGTCTTGATATGGCTGGCCCTGCTGGCGACCAACCTAGACTTTATTTCCGCATTCTCTGCCGTTGTCGCCACCATGAATAATCTGGGGCCCGGCCTGGGTGAGGTTGCCAGTGATTACGGCGTGGTCAGTGAGGCTGGCAAGCTGGTTCTGTGCCTCGCCATGCTGATGGGTCGCCTTGAGGTCTTTACGCTGCTGGTGCTGTTGACGCCGGCCTTCTGGCGACATTGATTCCCTTCTTAATCTAGGCGCTTGCGATCTAAGTGGTGCCGGTCCCTTGGGCGCGCATTGTGTCGGTCTATTTGGATCCCCGCGACTGCTGAATGACCTCATAGGCAGCCGTAATCTCCTGAGCACGCTCGGTGGCCACTCTCAGCAGTTCGTCGGGCACCCCCTCTGCAATTAATTTGTCGGGGTGGTTTTCGCTCATGAGTTTGCGGTAACGCCGCTTGAGATCTGCGTCCGAGACGTCGGCGTTTAGACCCAAAGCTGCATACGCCGTATTCAACTCAGATTTAGAACTGCGTTGGGCGTAGCCTCCCTGCCCCGCAGATTGCCGATATGTGCCTTGCTGAAACTGCGCCTGAGCGTTGACCATTGAAATGAGCTGATCCACCTCGCGGCGCGGCAGCGTTAGCAACTCTCCCAATCGGTACAGGGCATTGCGCTCGGTCTGCGAGAACGTGCCGTCAGCCAGCGCAATGCCGACCAGAAATGCCATCAATGTGTGCTGCGCCTGACGCCGCGGACCAAGGCAATCATTGAACTTAGCCACAGTCGGTGAGGGGTCAAAGCCTGCGGCAGAACCGGTTTTAAAATGCTCAATCGCACTGCGCCGCTGCGCCGTATTCAACCGCAGCTGGGCGAATAGCGCCTCTGTCTGCGCCACTTCGGCCTCGGATACGCGACCGTCCGCCTTCGCGACAAACCCCAGCAGGGTAAAGGTGGTTTCAAAGAACTGCGCCCGCATGATGTGCACAGCCTCGGGGCCTGATAGCTGCAGTGCACGCCACAAGCCCCTGTCAAAAGCATGGCCGAGCACCAGACCAAACAACAGCCCAGCCGGACCAAACGCGACAAACCCGATAAAGCCCGCTATCACCTTTCCCGTGATCTGTGTCATCACCTTACCTCTGACTCATCCGCCAGCGGCGCTGCAGACCAATCGTAATGATCAACCGGGCCTCGAGGCCGACACCGAAATCGCTTGTATTGCCATTGATACTGTCGCTCGTTCCCCGCAATCAGCTTCTCGACACCCAGATTGATGGCGCTCAGCGCCTCGAGGGTATCGTCGCTGTGAACGCCCGGCTCGGCAGGGCGGTATACCGCACGAAAACCTCTCCCAGTGCGCAAAATCGTGCCCATGACGGGCGCCGCACCGGACTTTCTGATCAGATTGGAAGCCAGCGCTGCCGTGAAACACGGCACGCCGAAAAAAGGCGCATTCAAGCCGGCATTTTCATCGTTGGGAACCTGATCGGGCAGAATGCCGGTGATGCCGCCGGCCCGCACCGACCGCACAAGCTCAGCGATACCACGCGGTGTCGTGGGCACCAGCTTTCCGCCCGTGCATTGACGTCCACTATGCACAAGTTGATCAAGCTTTTTCAAAGGTATCGGCTCATACAGGGCCACCAGATTTCCCAAAGTGGCGAGATGCATACCCAGCAACTCCCAATTACCCAGATGCGGGCCCAGGACGATCACGCCCTGCCCTGACGCCAGTGGCTCTGTGACGCAGCCTAGGCCGTCAACCTCCAGCAGGGCCTCTGTCTTTGCCCACGGCTGCGCCCACACGCGGCCCATTTCCGCTGCTAGCTCACCGGTCGACTGAACGCTTTGTCGGGCCAACGCACGGTGCTTGACGGGCGTCCATTCCGGATAAGCCAACTCCAGGTTGCGAATGGCGACTCGCCGCATACGCTGGTTGCAGTGATACAGGCCTGCGCCCACGATCCTGCCCAGCGCGCGGGCCCAGACGAGCGGCATCAAACGCGTCACCGTGAACATCAGTTTGATGAGCAAGATAACGGTCCACTCCAACCAGAGGGGTTTAGGTGATGCGGGCATAGGTTAAGGGGAATTTGCCAGAGTCAGTGTTGGAAAAGTGATTATGGTGAGGGCAACGCAGTTATACTAACGCCTCTCATCGACTTTGGGTTGTTCTTCGTGGCGCCTGCAACATTTCAAGAGGTTATCCTGCGGTTGCAGGATTACTGGGCAAAGCACGGCTGCGTGATTTTACAGCCGCTCGACATGGAGGTGGGTGCCGGCACTTTCCATCCAGCGACCTTTCTGCGCGCGCTGGGGCCAGAAAACTGGAACGCCGCCTATGTTCAGCCCAGCAGGCGCCCAGCCGATGGACGCTACGGTGAGAACCCCAATCGCCTGCAACACTACTACCAATTTCAGGTCGTGATGAAACCCTCTCCGAGCGATTTTCAGGACCTTTATTTGGGCAGTTTGTTCGCCTTGGGAGTTGACCCACTGATCCACGATATTCGTTTTGTCGAGGACAACTGGGAGTCCCCCACCCTAGGCGCCTGGGGCCTCGGCTGGGAAGTCTGGTTGAACGGTATGGAGGTCAGCCAGTTCACCTATTTTCAGCAAGCGGGCGGGCTTGAATGCCAGCCTGTCACCGGAGAGTTGACCTACGGGCTCGAGCGCATCGCCATGTACTTGCAGGGCGTCGAATCGGTCTACGACCTCATCTGGGCAAATACGCCCTCGGGACCCGTTACTTATGGTGCTGTGTATCACCAGAACGAAGTGGAAATGTCGACCTATAATTTTGTTGAGGCCGATGTCGACAATCTATTCTCCCAATTCGAGTTTTATGAACAGGAGGCGATGCGGCTCGCTTCAAAACAGTTGCCGCTGCCTGCCTATGAGCATGTCATGAAGGCATCCCATACTTTTAACCTGTTGGATGCGCGCCATGCGATCGGCGTCACGGAAAGACAACGATACATCTTACGGGTTCGCACTTTGGCGAGAGCTACCGCTGAGGCCTACGTGGCGGCAAGGGGTGCGCTAGGCTTCCCTCAGGCTGACCCGGATTTGGCCGCGGCCGCCCTAGCACAGTTGGAAGCCGCCAAGGGCAGTGCGCAATGAGCGCTGCTGATCTGCTTTTTGAGCTTGGAACTGAAGAGCTGCCAGCGGGCGAAATCTCGGGCATGGCCGCCGCACTCTGCAAAAGCGTGACCGATGGCCTGGCAGAGCATGGTCTGCCTTTCGGCAGCGCAGTGCATTTTTCAACGCCTCGCCGTTTAGCGGTGCGGGTGGAAAACGTCACCATCAAGGCACCCGACATTGAACTGCGTGTGGTCGGGCCGCCACTTTCGGCGGCAAAGAACGACACTGGCGAGTGGACCAAAGCAGCCGAGGGCTTTGCGCGCAAGCAAGGGCTGTCCACAGATGACCTGCTGATTGTTGAAGAGCAAGGCACAAAGCGGATCGCCGCCCACGTGGCGCAACAAGGGGCGCAGGCCGCCGAGGTGATTCCAGGCATCATTGCCAACGCCGTCTCTGCCATACCCGTCTCAAAACGAATGCGGTGGGGACGATCTCGCGACGAGTTCTTGCGACCGGTCCAGTGGCTACTGCTGCTCTTTGGAGATAGCGCCCTCCCTCTTGAGTTGTTTGGTCTCACCAGCGGCCAAGACACACGCGGTCACCGCTTCCACCACAATGAGTGGTTCACCGTTCGCTCCCCGGGCGTTTATCAAGACGTGTTGCGTGGCGCAAAGGTGCTGGTCGATGTGGAAGAGAGGCGGACGCGCATTGCAGAACAAGTCAAAGCCCTGGCCAACAAAGGTGAGGTTGTTTCGCTCTCTGAAGACCTGCTGGATGAAGTAACTGGCCTTGTGGAGTGGCCCACGGCATTGCGCGGCAGCTTTGACCCAGAGTTTTTGGCGGTGCCCTCTCAAGCCCTCATCTCAGCGATGAAAACACATCAGAAATATTTCCATCTGAACGACGCGAACAGCGGCGATTTGCTGCCCGCCTTTATCACTGTCGCCAACATTGAGAGCCAGCAGCCGGATCAGGTTGTATCGGGAAATGAACGCGTCATTCGGCCCCGATTAAGCGACGCGGCCTTCTTTTTTTCTAACGACAAAAAATCGCCGCTGATCTCACGGCAAGAACGATTAGGTAGCGTGGTATTTCAACAGCAGCTGGGGAGCCTGCTGGACAAGACACAGCGCATCACTGCCATCGCCAAGCTGGTGGCTAATGCCATCGGCGCAGATGAGGCCACCACAATCAGAGCCGCCGAGTTGAGCAAGTGCGATCTGGTATCAGAGATGGTGTTGGAGTTTCCAGATTTACAGGGTATCGCTGGCGCGCATTATGCCCAACACGATGGGGAGCTTGACGCTGTTGCTGAGGCGATTGAGTGGCACTACTACCCCCGATTTGCCGGAGACGACCTGCCCCACTCTGCTGAAGCCACCGCAGTCGCGCTCGCTGACCGCCTCGACACGTTGGTAGGCATCTTCGGCATCGGGCAGCCGCCGACCGGCTCAAAGGATCCTTTCGCTTTGCGCCGGGCGTCGTTAGCCATTATTAGGATGCTCATCAATCTCAAGGCGCCTCTTTCTCTGAGTGACCTGCTGTGTAGCGCCTGTGAGCAGCACACCGCCGAGCTGTTACCGGACACCGCCACCACCGCATCGCACTATATTCTCGAGAGGCTGGACAACTGGTACGACGAGAGCGGGATTCATATCTCAGTTGTCCGAGCAGTACTGGCAACCGGCACGACTGATCTTTTCGACATTGACTTGCGAGTTCGCGCGCTGGACGCTTTTACCAACAACGAGACGGCTGAGCACCTTGCCGCAGCCAATAAACGTGTCGCCAATATTTTGGCCAAAGCAGACGATGCAGATGGCACTCCTCCTGATCCCAAACTGTTTGTCCATGAAGCCGAGAGTGCACTGCGCGGGGCAGTTGTCAGCGTTGGGGAGGCATTAGCGCCTCTGCTGTTGAAGCGAGATTACCAAAGCGCTCTGGATCAGCTTGCCCAGCTCCGTGGTCCAGTAGACACTTTTTTTGACGGCGTGATGGTCAATGCGGAAGACCCCGCTGAGCGCCTTAACCGGCTGCGACTGCTTGGTGAGCTGCGAGCACTGTTCACCCAGGTCGCGGATCTGGCGCTGCTGTCATCGGCGGCTGAATGACTTCCGGGGCACTGTTTTGGGTAGGCCTGGCTGCCGCCAGTGGCGCCGGCTTAGTGCTTAGCCTGCTGCAGCTCCACAAAAGGCGTCAGGAGCTGACCGCCCTGCAAGCCGAGGCGGTTGCACAAACCACTGCTGCGGCGCTGGCCAGTGAGCGCAGTCAGACGCTGGAGACAGAGCTGGCCTCGTTGCAGCAGGAGCTGTCAGGGTTAAATGCCCAGCTCAGCGCGCAGAATGCCACCCTCTCCGAGCGCGCCACACATCATGAGAACCAGGTGAAATGGGTTGAGGAGTCGCGAACGACCCTGCGGACTGAATTGGAGGTCATTGGCCAGAAACTGCTGTCTTCATCAGGCAAAGCGCTAGAGACAACCAACCAAAAGAGCCTCGATAGCCTCCTTAAGCCACTCGCCGAAAAAATTGACCAATTTCAGACGCGCGTGAATCAGGTTCACACTGACATGGTGCGCAACAGCGCCTCGCTCAGCGAACAAATCAAACACCTTGAGTCAGTCGGTGTCTCCATGTCGGGCGAGGCACAGAATCTGACCCGCGCCCTGAAAGGAGACAAAAAGCTGGTGGGCAACTGGGGCGAAGCGCAGCTGGAGAAAACCCTTGAGCTGGCGGGCCTGAGACGCGGTGAACATTACGACGCGCAAGTCGCCATCAAAGACGAACGGGGTGATCGCCATCTACCTGATTTTATTATCAGACTGCCGGAAGGCAGGAATCTGGTTATCGACAGTAAGGTTTCACTGGTTGACTACGAACGGGCAGTGACAGCCGAGACAGACCTCGAGCGTGCGAGTGCACTTGAGGCGCACGCTAAAGCTGTAAAAAACCATATTGATGGTCTGTCAGCCAAAGATTATGCCAACCTTCCAGGGATGGAGAGTCCAGATTTCGTGCTCATGTTTATGCCCGTAGAGCCTGCCTATATCGAGGTCATGCGCGGTCATCGAGAATTGTTTAATCACGGTTACCAGAAAAATGTGGTGCTGGTATCACACACCACACTGATGCCCATTCTAAGAACCGTCGCTAATTTGTGGATGATCGAGCATAGCAATCGTGAGGCTAAAGAGATCAGTGAGCGCGCAGGCGATATCTACAACACGGTGTGTCTACTGGGTGAGCGACTCCACGCATTAGGCGCGTCGATTTCCACCACCGCCAATAAGTACAACGAAGCAGTCAAAGCGGTTCAAGGCAAACAGGGCTTGTTGGGAAAGGTGTCCCGGTTTCAGTCGCTGTCGCAGCGAGCCAACAAATCTTTCCCTGACGGACTCTCTCCTATCGAGCCAGATATTGACGTCGCACGGCTGGAAGATCTGCAGGACGGCGAATCGCCTCAGGAAGACACCCACTAGCACCGACGCCCGGCATTCCTTCGCCGGGACCGACGGGGAAATTTGTCATTCGTAAGACAACAGCCAGGTGGCCCCTTCGGGAGCCTGCTCAACACATTTATGCAGCCACTGTCGGCAGCCACTATCAGCAGCCAACATCAGCAGCCAACATCA
>JBELDB010000005.1:24527-45089 GCA_042094525.1 Congregibacter sp.
ATCAGCAGCCAACATCAGCAGCCAACATCAAATATCGAGATTGCCAACCGCCAAGGCGTTTTGCTCGATGAATTCCCTGCGGGGCTCTACATCGTCACCCATCAGAGTGGAGAACATTTGGTCAGCCAGGAAAGCATCCTCGATGGTCACCTGCAACATCCGCCGCGCTTCTGGGTCCATCGTCGTTTCCCAGAGCTGTTCCGGGTTCATCTCACCGAGACCTTTGTAACGCTGGATGGTGCACCCTTTCCTCGCTTCCGCGAGCAACCACTCTAATCCGGTAGCAAAATCCTGCGTCTCATGGCGCTTCTCTCCGCGCTGGAAATATCCATCTGGCTCGATCAAGCCTTCGAGACGCTCACCCACCGCGCGCAAAGCTTGGTATTCAGCTGAGTCGAAGAACCCTCTGCCCAGAACGGTATCAGTTGCCACGCTGTGGGCTGTTCGGCGCACAACAGGATAGTAGAAGCCGCGTTCCGGGTCCTGCCGGACAAAAACCTCAAACAGCACTGACTTGTCTTGCGCGGTTAGTAAGCGCTCACTTAACTCGGTCGCAAAGGCCTGCACGCGATCCTCGTCTCCAAGGTCCGCCGCTGCCAATGAGGACACCGACGTAATGGGCCAAAGCACATCCTTGGGGTACACCCGCGCTAGTCGCTCGATATCGGCGGCGACCGCTTGGTAGGCCCCCACTAACTCCGCGAGGGCCTCGCCTGCCAACGGCGGCGCCTCTGAATTAGTGAAAATAGCTGCCTCCTCGAGCGCCGACTGCGTCAAGTAGTCTGCCAGCGCGGGCTCATCTTTGAGGTAACGGCTTTGCTTGCCACGGGCCAACTTGTAGAGCGGAGGCTGCGCAATGTAAACATGTCCGCGATCGATGAGCTCCCGCATCTCGCGGAAAAAGAAGGTCAGATAGAGTGTTCGGATATGCGATCCATCCACATCAGCGTCGGTCATGATAATGATTCGGTGATAACGCAGTTTTTCAGGATCAAACTCGTCCTTACCAATGCCACAACCCAGAGCCGTAACAAGATTACCGATCTCGGCGGAGCTCAGCATCTTGTCAAACCGAGCCTTCTCCACATTTAGAATCTTTCCCTTGAGAGGCAGGATGGCCTGGAACTTGCGGTCCCGTCCTTGCTTGGCTGATCCTCCCGCAGAGTCTCCCTCCACTAGGTACAGCTCGCTCAGTGCGGGATCGCGCTCCTGGCAGTCGGCCAATTTCCCGGGAAGACCCGCTATGTCCAGCGCGCCTTTTCGACGAGTCATTTCTCGCGCCTTGCGCGCCGCCTCTCGGGCGCGCGCTGCATCGATCATTTTACCGACGACTAGCTTGGCATCCGCTGGGTTTTCCATCAGGAAATCATTGAAGAATTGATTCATCGCCTGTTCGACCGCACTTTTCACCTCGCTAGACACCAATTTATCCTTAGTCTGAGAGGAAAATTTGGGATCCGGCACCTTCACCGACACGATAGCGGTCAAGCCCTCCCGGGCATCGTCGCCCGTTGTCGACACCTTCGCCTTCTTCGCAAGTCCTTCTTTTTCAATATAATTATTTAAGCAACGGGTAAGGCCTGCACGAAAACCCGCCAAGTGCGTCCCGCCGTCTCGCTGCGGAATATTGTTGGTGTAACAGTAAAGCCCCTCCTGAAATCCGTCATTCCACTGCAAGGCCACTTCAACCTCAACGCCGTCTTCGGCTTCGGCCTGAAAATGACAGACTTTGGCGATCGGTGTCTTGCTTTGATTCAAAAACTCGACAAAGGCTCTCAAGCCCCCTTCGTAAGCAAAAAGCACCTCTTCGCCAGAGCGCTCGTCTTTGAGCAGAATCCGCACCCCGCTATTTAAAAACGCGAGTTCCCGAAGCCGTTTTCCCAGCACGTCGTAATGAAAAACGATGTTGCTAAAGGTCTCAGGCGACGGCGTGAACCTCACCGCTGTCCCCGTTTCACTCGTTTCACCCACAACAGTAAGCGGCGTCTCTGGGACGCCGTGTGCGTATATCTGCTCAAAAAGCTCACCTTTCCTGCGGATAGTAAGTTGTAAGGTGGAGGACAGCGCGTTCACCACGGAAACGCCGACACCATGCAGCCCACCAGACACCTTGTAGGTATTGTCGTCGAACTTACCGCCAGCGTGCAGAACGGTCATGATGACCTCTGCCGCCGAGACGCCTTCCTCGTGCTGCTCAGTCGGAATACCGCGACCATTATCCGACACCGTTACTGACTCGTCCGGGTGAATCACCACGTCAATCTGGCTACAGTGCCCGGCCAAAGCCTCGTCGATACTATTGTCGACCAGCTCAAACACCATATGGTGCAGGCCGGTACCGTCATCGGTATCACCAATGTACATACCCGGGCGCTTGCGCACCGCATCGAGACCTTTTAAGACCTTAATGCTGGATGAATCGTAATCCCCAGATTCCGGGTTATCTAGCTGTTCGTCTGACATGTAGCCCCGCTAACATTCATTAGTGTAATTGTAAGCCTCGCCAGGCCTGATGCCGCCTGGTCATGCAGGTAGCACCCGCCCTTGTTCCACGTGGAACAGATTTAAAACGCCTTCACCCCACGCAGTCTCGAGAGACCCTCGATCTACTGCCGTTAAAATCACCTGCCGTCCATGCCCCAGCTGCTCACACACGCTCGCGCAATGTGCTTGATCCAGCTCAGCGTGCAAATCATCCACTAAATAAAGGGGCGGCACCGTCGACGCTCCTTCTATTAAAAAACCCTGCACAAGCCTCAAGGCCACCAGAGCCAACTTTAGCTGCCCGCGTGAGAGCACCTCTGCCGCCAGCACGCCGTCCTGCATCAACCGCAAATCGGCTCGATGTGGGCCCACCTGAGTGAAGCCCTGTGCTGCGTCGCTGTCTGCATTGCGCTCTAGCGCTTCTAATAACGACTCTTTTCGGTCCCAGCCTGCACGAAAAACCACCTGTAAACCGGCCAGGTCGTCAGAGAGCGCCGGCGCCAGCGTCGTCAGCTCCTGAGCCAATTTTGTCGCGATTGTGGCGCGATGTTCCGTCAGCAGCGTGCCAGTGTCGGCGATCTTTTGTCGCCATGCCTTATCGGTCTCCAGTATACCACGCCGCAACCCACTATTACGCTGCCGAACAGCTAACGCATAGCGCTTCCAAAGGGGCAAGAACCCCTGTTCCACGTGGAACAGCGTGCCGTCCAGGAGCCGCCGCCTTCCCTCTGGCGGGCCAGTCACAATGCCCATGCTCTCGGTATCCAGCAGCACCAACGGGAGATGCAGCGCCAGCTCAGATAGCGAGGACACATTTTCGCCGGCGACCCTCGCCTTAACCCCACCATCGAGGTGCTTTTCCAACCCCATCACCACCGAGTGATCACCGCGCCGAGTTCGGCCCACAACACGACAATGCTGCATGTCGCGTTGAATCACGGGTTTTGATTGGTGTGTCCTGAAAGAACGCCCAACACCCAGCAAATGGACGGCCTCAAGAAAACTGGTTTTGCCGGAGCCGTTGGCACCGTATAGCGCGGTGGCGCCAGCGGGCAAGGGTATCTCGACGCGGGTCAGGTTCCTAACGCCCTCAATGGTAATGTGCTCCAGCACTAGAGCGGGTAGGGCCGGTCAAAGCCGCATAGGCATTACAACATAGAGCCTGTCAGGCTCCTGCTCAGAGCCCGTTTCAGCGTTCTCTAGCACCGCAGAGCTGGCCTCGTCAGACAGCGAAAGGCGCACCTGAGATTGTTCTAGCACAGACAAGACATCCAGCAGATAGCTCACATTGAAACCAATCTCAAGCTCCGCGCCGGCGTACTGAACCCCGACGACCTCTTCGGCCTGCTCCTGCTCAGGATTATTGGCTGTGATATCCAGGTTATTATCTGAAAGCTTCAACCGCACGCCGCGGTATTTTTCATTCGATAGGATGGCGGTTCGCGTGAATGCCTGCTTGAGCTCGGCGCGGTCGCCAATCACCGACTTGTCGGCATTTTTCGGGATTACGCGCTCATAATCGGGGAACTTGCCGTCAACTAGCTTCGAAGTGAAGGTAAACTGCTCATTAGCAGCTCGAATATGGTTTGTGCCAATCGCCAACTCAAGCGGCGCTTCGCCATCGAGTAAGCGCGACAACTCCAACACCCCTTTGCGTGGAATAATCACCCCTGTATCGGCCGCCTCTACGAGAGCCGGAGCGGTTGCCAACGCCAATCGATGCCCATCTGTGGCCACCACACGGAGCCGACCACCCAATATTTCGAGATACAGCCCGTTGAGGTAATACCGCACATCCTGTTGCGCCATCGCAAAAGCTGTGCCATCAATCAGCTGTTTAACAAGGGTTTGGTTCAGGGACAGCGCGACGGATCCCGCACCCGCCTCTACCGCTGGGAAGTCCGCCGCTGGCAAAGTGGACAGGGTAAATCGGCTCCTTCCCGCTTTAACAGTGGCTTTGCCCGCCTCTAGAGCAAATTCTATAGTGGAACCCTCGGGCAGCGACTTGCAGATGTCAACGAGCTTTCTGGCTGGCACTGTCACCTCGCCGTCGACGCCTGGTGCGTCGAGCTCTACCCTACCGACCAGTTCGACCTCAAGGTCGGTCCCCGTCAGTGAGAGTGTCTTGCCGTCAAGCACCAGTAACACATTGGACAAAATCGGTAGGGTTTGTCTCCGCTCGACAACCCCCGCCACCAAATTTAACGGCTTGATCAGGGCATCGCGGGCAATTGAGAATTTCATGTTTTGTGGCTCTTTCTGTCTTTGACGGTATTAAGGTGACAGCGTCACCCGGTCAACTGGCTTGTCAGGTCGTCAGCGCCCGCAGCAAGTTTTGATAATCCTCGCTGATGTCCGGGCTGACATCTCGCAACTCTTTAATTTTACGACACGCGTGCAACACTGTCGTGTGGTCTCTGCCGCCAAAAGCGTCTCCAATCTCCGGCAGGCTGTGATGCGTCAACTCCTTGGCCATTGCCATCGCCACCTGTCGCGGCCTCGCTACCGAGCGATTGCGGCGTTTTGACATCAAATCAGCCACCTTGATTTTATAGTACTCGGCGACTTTGCGTTTAATGTTATCCAGTGACACCTGCTTGTCCTGGAGCGCCAACAAGTCCTTGAGGCTGTCCTTGATCAAATCAATGTCAAAAGGCCGTCCAGTGAAATTTGCGCTGGCAATGACGCGCTTCAGCGCCCCCTCCAGTTCACGCACATTAGAGCGAATACGCTGCGCAATAAAAAATGCCGCGTCGGGCGCCAACGTAATCTGGCTCTGCTCAGCCTTTGTCATCAGTATCGCTACACGAGTCTCAAGGTCCGGGGGCTCGACCGCCACCGTGAGGCCCCAACCAAATCGGGACTTTAACCTCTCCTCAACACCATCGATCTCCTTGGGATAGCGATCACAAGTCAGAATCATCTGCTGACCACCCTCAAGCAAGGCATTGAACGTGTGGAAAAACTCTTCCTGGGAGCGGTCCTTATTGGCAAAGAACTGAATGTCATCAATGAGCAACGCATCAACGGAGCGGTAGAAACGCTTGAAGTCGTTGATGGCGTTGAGTTGAAGTGCTTTCACCATATCAGCGACAAAGCGCTCAGAGTGCAGGTATACGATTTTGGCGTCAGGGTCGCGGCGGCGCATCGCATTGCCTACCGCATGCATCAAGTGCGTTTTACCAAGCCCGACCCCACCATAAAGAAATAGCGGGTTATATGAGAGCCCGGGGTGCTCCGCCACCTGCTGGGCAGCAGCCAGCGCCAATTGGTTACTCTTGCCCTCTACAAACCGCTCGAAGGTGTAACCCTCGACCAAACTGGAGGGGGAAATGAGCGCCGCCGGGGCAGGGCGGGGGGCCGGCGCCACAACCGGTCCGGCGCCTGCTGTTATGGCGCTGTGATCCACAGGGCGGACCGCCGGGGGATGAGCCGGCTGCTGTGATGAGGCCACCGTGACCGACACTTGCGCCGACGCGGGCGGCACCACGTCCATTAAATAGGTGGTAATTAAAGGTAAGTACTTCTCTGCCACAAAATCGCGGATAAAGCGGTTTGGGGCCGCCAACAACAAGCCGGCCTCATGCCATTCGGCGACAAGCGGCCTAATCCAAGTGTTGAACTGCTGCGGCGGGATATCACCGCCCAATCTATTCAGGCAGTGCTGCCATGGGTCCGTGAGGGGCTGGGGGGCAACCAACGTACTTCTCCGATGCTGTTTTGTGATGCCTTGAGTAAGGCGAATTCTTGGGATGGCTGGCTCCTGCCGATTCCGAAACTGTCCTAGCTGTCTTCGGCCCGCCCTTCGCTAATGGCGCCTAGTTATCCACAAACCAACGGCGGCTTCAACAGGTTTTTTATCTAATATTTTCAATGGCTTGTAATTGTAATGGGCGGTTAAACGAACAACCACTAATTTGCAAGAAAAAACTTTTTGTGCTGTGGATAAAGTGTGTATATCTTTTGGTCAACCTGTGGCTTTTTGCTCTGCTCGCCGCCGGCAAAAATATAGCCATGGGGGTGTGTGGGTCAGGGCGGGCTCCCGTAACACCATGAAAAACATCTGCTTTAACTGTCAGTCCCACCTGGCCACCTATCGTTGAGCATCGAGCGACCACGGGTGGATGAAATTTTTTAGATGGCCGCGCAAGCAGGGAAACATTAGCAAACCCAAGCCTTGCATCAGCCTCAAGCGCTCCCTATAATCCGCGCCCCTGACCGTCTGCCATATAGCAACTGTAGCTTAGGCGGGCCAAGCGCGTCGCTCAAAAGGCGGGGCGAGCACACTTAGCGATTAAGGTAATTGCCATGAAGCGTACATTTCAGCCCAGCGTTCTAAAACGCAAGCGCAATCACGGGTTTCGAGCCCGCATGGCGACCAAGAACGGGCGCAAGGTTCTGGCGCGTCGCCGGGCTCGTGGGCGCCAGCGCTTGTCTGCTTAAGCCACTGTTCACGGCATTAGCAGTGGGCCATGCCCACCTTCCCTCATCTCTCCAGGCTGTCGCAGCCTGAGCACTACCAGCGGGTTTTTGACAGCCCGACCTATAAAATCAGTAGTAAGGCATTTTTGATGCTTGCCTCACCAAGCAAGGGAAGTCGTTCCCGGGTGGGCATTATTGTTGCCAAAAAAAACATCCGCCGCGCCGTTCGGCGCAACCGAATCAAGCGCCTCGTGAGAGAACAGTTCAGGCTCAACCGTTTTGATCACCCCTTGGACCTTGTTGTATTAGTGAGGTCAGCAGCAGATCAACTGGACAACCCGGGCGTTTGGCACGAACTCGACACACTATGGCTCGCACTCAAGGACAAGGCTGGCTCATCATGAGCTGGTTGCGCCGGCTAGACGGCTATATCGCTAGAGCGCTCTCGCTCTTGATCCGCGGCTATCAACTCACGCTGAGCCCGTGGCTGGGCCGAGCATGTCGGTTCACGCCAAGCTGCTCACAATATGGGATTGACGCCCTCACGACCCACGGTACTCTATCGGGCGTTTGGTTAACGGTCAGAAGACTGCTGCGCTGCCATCCGTGGTGCGCAGGCGGTCATGACCCCGTACCCGACGCCAAACATCCCGTTCATTCTCACTGAGACCACATCATGGATATCCCCCGTTACGCCCTAATCGCCGCCAGTGTTCTGCTGGGTTTGATGCTGTTGGGGGAGTGGACACGTTTCAGTGACGCGCAGCGGGAGGCGGCCTCGCCGTCAGTACCGATGGTGAGCGCAGACACAACACCAACGACAGACGCGGCCTCAAACACCAATCTCCTCGCTACTGGCGACATGGATCTCCCCACAGGTGACGACATCAATCTCGCGGGAGTAACAGACGTTGACATGCCCCAGCCCATCGCGGCCTCCACGACAGGGCGCATCATCACCGTTCACACCGATGTTTTGGAGGTCAAGATAGACCTTGTGGGCGGCGACGTTGTGGGTGCTGCACTCAAGAATTACCCCAAAACGCTCGATGACCCGTCTGATCCTTTTGTGTTGTTGGAGCGGAACGCAACGCGCACTTATGTGGCTCAATCAGGTCTGGTGGGCCCGGATGGCATTGATCAAAAAGAAAGAGCGGTTTATCGCGCAGAACAGACTAATTACGAATTATTGGAGAATGAGCCTCTCGAAGTCGTTATCGAACATATTGGTACCGATAGCGCCTTGCGAATCGCAAAAACTTTTCTTTTCGAGCCCAAAAGCCACACCGTCACCGTCAGCCAAATCATCACCAACCCCTCTGCAGCCATCGCACAAGTCACACCCTTTGTGCAGCTCAAACGAGACAGCTCCCCCGCTCCTGTAGCAAGTGAATCTGGGATGGGAATGCAACCTTTTTTGGGCTCGGCACTAACTCAGCCAGATCAGCGCTTCACCAAATTCGATTTTGACGACATGGCTGAAGATCCTTTCCGAGCAGATCTCCCGGGTGGCTGGGTTGCCATGCTGCAACATTATTTCGTCAGCGCCTGGGTGCCGGAACCCAACAGCACCTATCGCTTCAGGACCCGACAAACCCAGTCCGGTGACAACATCATCGGGTATACCGGCCCGGCCCTGGCAATTTCGCCGGGTGAAACTGCTGTCATCAGCAACCAGCTCTATGTCGGACCCAAAAACCAATCGGTCCTGGCGGGTCTCGCAACCCATTTGGATCTTGTTGTGGACTACGGGTGGCTGTGGTGGATTGCCCAGCCTCTGTTCTGGTTACTGACCTTTATCCAAGGCTTTGTCGTCAACTGGGGTGTCGCCATCATTTTCCTCACCCTGCTCGTCAAACTGGCTTTTTTCCAGCTATCAGCCGTCGGGTACAAGTCCATGGCGCGCATGCGCAAAGTGCAGCCACGCATCCTGGCTATTCGCGAGGAGTACGCGAATGACAAGGCGAAACAATCCCAGGCGATGATGGAGCTCTATAAAAAAGAGAAAATTAATCCTCTGGGTGGCTGCTTCCCCATCCTTGTTCAAATGCCCGTATTCATTGCTTTGTATTGGGTGCTGATGGAGTCGGTTGAACTCCGGCAGGCGCCGCTTGCGCTGTGGATCAACGACCTGTCGGTTATGGACCCTTACTTTGTTTTACCCATCCTGATGGGCGCCAGCATGTATTTCATGCAAAAGTTAAACCCGGCTCCGCCCGACCCCATGCAAGCAAAAATCATGCAGTGGATGCCGATCGTCTTCACGTTCTTCTTTCTTTGGTTCCCGGCCGGACTGGTGCTTTATTGGTTATGCAATAACCTGCTATCGATGGGACAACAATATTTGATCAATCGCCGCATCGAGAGCGGCGCCCTCTAAACCCCTGAGGCAAAGCACCAACGTGTCTGCAACCAGCCGCGCACTTGATCAAGACACCATTGCCGCCATCGCTACCCCTTCAGGGCGCGGTGGCGTAAGTGTTATCCGCGTCTCAGGCCCTGAGGCCAAAGTGATTGCCGAGCGTCTGACACAAAAAACGTTACAAGTCAGGCACCCAGTTCTATGCAGGTTCATCGGAGATACTGGCCACGTCATTGATGAGGGCCTCACGCTGGTATTCGAAGGCCCCGCTTCATTTACGGGAGAAGACGTAGCAGAGTTTCACGGGCATGGTGGTGTGGTCGTCACTAACCTCTTGCTCGAAGCCTGTTTATCTCTTGGTGCAAGATTGGCCAGACCAGGAGAGTTCTCTGAGCGCGCATTCCTTAACAACAAACTCGACCTTGCCCAGGCCGAGGGCCTTGCAGATTTAATCGACGCACGGACTGTGGAGGCTGCTCGACAAGCCTCTGCCTCATTGCAGGGCGTCTTTTCAAACGCCGTTAATGACTTCAATCAGAAGGTCATTGAGCTGAGGGTGTATGTGGAGGCCTCAATGGACTTTCCAGAAGAGGAGATCGACTTTCTTAACGAAGGTGGGGTGTTTGATTCGTTATCCGACTTAAAAGATGAAATAGGGGAATTAATTAAAAAAGCACAGCGGGGCGCCCTCATGAGTAGAGGCGCTCAGATCGTGATGACGGGTGCGCCCAATGCGGGTAAAAGCAGCCTAATGAATCGGCTCGCTAATCAGGCAGTAGCCATCGTCACCGATATCCCGGGCACCACCAGAGATGTCATCCGTCAGTCCATTTCTATAGAGGGTGTGGCCATTCAGCTATCCGACACGGCGGGTATCCGATCCGCTAGCAACGAGATCGAGCGGGAAGGTATCCAGAGGGCTCAAGCAGAGCTGGAGCGCGCAGACATCATCATTGAGGTGATTGACGACACAGCATCCGAAAAGGTCGATCTCTCTCGTGAGAGTACCCCCCAGCCGTTAATCCGAGTGCACAACAAAATTGACCTCTCGCATCGCACGCCCGGATTATTCATCGCGCCAGGCTCCGCCGAGGGAGGCTCTGGCCCCGCAACAATCGCCGTATCCGCTGTCACTGGGGAAGGCATCGATGAGTTAGAAAGGTCCATTATCCAGCATCTAGGCTTCGGGGACGCCAGCGCCACCACCCCGTTTAGCGCCAGAGAAAGACATGTCACCTGCTTGAAACGCGCCGACGGCATGCTTCAAGACGCGCTCCTGCGCTTCAAGACAAGTAAGGCAGGAGAGCTGCTGGCCGAAGATTTGAGGGACATGCACACAGAGCTAGCCTCCATTACTGGCGCAATGAGCACCGATGATTTGCTAGGCGAGATTTTTTCTTCGTTCTGTATTGGCAAGTAATCATTTGGAAGTGGCGTTTTAGCAATCTACAGCAAGCGGTTGTCCGGCCCGCAGACAACACTTCAGCTACGAACCTTGCATCCCTCTTTTAATCCACAGCTTGTCCCCGCGGTTCCAAGCTCACTAAAGAAGCTCGATCGTGTTGTGAGTAAACCTGTTTGTAGGTCTGAGGGTAAGTGAGTAGGGGGCTTGTGCATCAATTATATTGGGCCTCCCGTGCGAATCTATCCCCACGGTACTACCACAAAAAACAGTGCTTTAAGCGAGCTTTTCCATACTGTTGTACGTCACGCAAGCCATTGAAATAAAGAAGGTAATACGGCTTGTCCAGTGATGTTGCAGGGGCTAATAACAATAGTATTTAAATACTCTTCTTATAAATAATTTTATTTAATTACTGGGTGTTTTAAGCCGCAGTGATGTCGTTGCTGATAGCCAGTATCACCGAAAGCAACAGTTCATGCGTCGCTCCGTCCCGTTTATACTCTGGCCCCTTTTCCCTGTGATCTATGCAGCAATGATCAGGCACCCCGAGCGTTACGATGTCATAGTGGTTGGCGGCGGCCATGCCGGTACCGAGGCAACACTTGCAGCGGCACGCGCAGGTGCGCGCACGCTACTGATCACTCATGCCATCGATACCCTTGGCCAGATGTCCTGCAACCCCGCGATCGGTGGCATTGGCAAGAGCCATCTCGTCAGAGAAATTGATGCGTTGGGTGGTGCGATGGCTCACGCTACCGACCAGTCTGGGATTCAATTCAGGGTACTGAACGCACGGAAGGGCCCAGCCGTGAGAGCGACTCGGGTGCAGGCTGATCGCGTTTTGTACCGGCAGGCGATTCGGTCGTTGCTAGAGCAGACAGCTAATGTCGATATTTTTCAGGACGCGGTAGAGGACATCGAACTATCCGGAGCTGCTGTGTCCGCTGTTATCACCCGCACAGGTATCGCCTTTTACGCTAATGCAGTGGTGCTGACTGCAGGGACATTCCTGCACGGAAAAATGCATGTGGGCGAGGAAAATCGGTCAGGTGGACGCATGGGCGACCAAGCGGCCATCGGGCTGGCAGACCGTCTCAGGGAGCTGTGCCCAAGAGTCGGCAGGCTCAAAACAGGCACGCCTCCCAGATTGGATGCGCGCTCGATCGATTTTTCGGCGATGGCTGAGCAGTGGGGGGATGAGCCGAGACCTGTCATGTCGCTAATGGGCGATCGGGAGCAGCATCCGGAACAGCGCTGTTGCTGGATCACAGAAACCAACACTTACACCCACGACATCATCCGGCAGGGACTCGATCGTTCGCCCTTATTCAGCGGCACCATTGAGGGAGTGGGCCCTCGTTACTGCCCGAGCATCGAGGACAAAATCCATCGTTTTGCGGACAAAGATTCCCACCAGATCTTTATCGAGCCAGAGGGGCTGACATCGGTCGAGTTATACCCGAACGGTATTTCAACCTCTCTACCATTCGATGTGCAGTTGAATTTGGTTAGGTCTATTAGGGGGCTAGAGAACGCAGCGATTACCAGGCCCGGCTATGCCATCGAGTATGATTTTTTTGACCCACGCGACTTACGGCATAGCCTGGAGACCAAAGCGATTGGAGGCCTTTATTTCGCGGGTCAAATTAATGGCACTACAGGCTACGAGGAAGCAGCCGCTCAAGGCCTTCTAGCGGGGCTTAACGCGGCCCGAGCAGTTAAAGATTTAGCGCCTTGGGTGCCGGGTCGAGACGAAGCTTACATTGGCGTGCTTGTCGATGATTTGGTGACCTTGGGCACTTCGGAGCCTTATCGAATGTTCACTTCGCGGGCGGAGTACCGACTCCAACTTCGTGAGGATAATGCGGACCTGAGATTAACGGAGCATGGCCGAGCCTTGGCACTGGTCGGAGAAAAGCAATGGGCTCATTTCGTTGAGAAGCGTCATGCCATCGAGATGGAGCGAGACCGTCTTGAGCGAACCTACATTCAAGCCAATAGCGCCCAGGCAGCCGCCTTGGCACCGTCACTGGCTAAGCCCCTGTCCAGAGAGTATTCATTAGCGGAGCTGTTGAAGCGCCCCGAGCTCGAGTACACAGACTTACAGGGTATTGCGCCATCGGATAAACCGATAACTGAGGCGGTGGCAGGGCAGGTCACTATCCAGCTCAAATATTCTGGTTACATTGACCGGCAGCAGCAGGACATTGATCGCCTGCAGCGACACGAAGCCATGGCGATTCCAGACGATATTGACTTCGATCAGGTTGAGGGCCTGTCGAACGAGATTCGCCAGAAGCTGGGTGAGAGCCGACCTACAAATCTTGCTAGAGCTGGACGTATTCCCGGTGTGACGCCAGCGGCGTTATCCCTGCTCCTCGTTCACCTCAAAAAGCGAGAACTCGGCGACCGTGCGCGCGCTGCCGCGCATGGTTAATGCTGAGAGGCAATTGCTTCGAGCCGCCGCCAGCAACATAGGGATCAGCTTGGACGATACGCAAGTATCGCAGCTGGTGTCATATGTGGATCTGCTGGAAAAATGGAATCAGGCGTTTAATCTGACAGCGGTGCGGCAACGAGCGGAGCTTTACGAGCGGCATATTGTCGAGAGTCTCGCTATTGCACCCTTTCTTACAGGCAAGTTCCGCGCCGATATTGGCACAGGGGCGGGCTTGCCCGGTATACCGCTTGCTATTACCGAACCTGGCGTGGATTACGTGCTAGTGGACAGCAATGGTAAAAAAACACGCTTCCTGCTTGAGGTGAAAAGGGCGTTGGGTTTATCTAACATCGAAGTCGAGACAGCCAGAGTGGAAAATTGGCAGCCCGCACGACCCCTTGACGCGGCGATAACCCGGGCGTTTGCTGATCTGGCCACAACCATTGAAAGAATAGATCATGTGTTACATGACCACAGCGTGTTATTTGCCATGAAGACAGAAGGTGCCGTAGACGAACTCAAGGCGCTGCCAAGCGACATGGAAAAAATCAATCAACAGGAGGTTGTTGTGCCGGGGCGTGGTTGGTCTTTTCAGTTGTTGGCGATTCAGCGCGCGAAGAAGGTAGCGCCATGAAGGTCATCGCGGTTGCCAACCAAAAAGGCGGGGTGGGGAAAACCACGACCAGCGTTAACCTGTCTGCCGCGCTTGCTGCCATGGAAAAGCGGGTGCTACTTATTGACCTAGACCCGCAAGGAAACGCGACCGTCTCGGTGGGTTTGCAAAAAGGGGATTTGCAGGCGACAGCTTTCGAGCTTCTGGTGGAGCAAAAACCACTCGTTGAAGTTGCCACGCAGCTTGAGAGTCTGGCGATGGATTGCGTGCCAGCTGACGGTGATCTGACAGCTGCCGAAGTGGCGCTTTTGTCTGTAGAAGACCGCGAGCGACGCTTGAAGGAGGCACTTCAGGCCGGCAAGTTCATCTATGACTTTGTGATTATTGATTGCCCGCCTTCTCTCAATATGCTGACGCTCAATGCGCTTGTGGCGGCTGACTCTGTGCTGATTACCATGCAGTGCGAGTATTTTGCGCTCGAGGGACTCTCTGCTCTGATGGAGACGATTAACACCGTCTCCCAGACGGTCAATCCGTCGCTGAAGATAGAGGGCATTCTGCGCACCCTTTATGATCCTCGAAACGCGCTGACCAACGAAGTCTCTGAGCAGCTCCACCAACATTTTGAGGGGCTGGTTTATCGCACGGTGATTCCGAGAAACGTTCGCCTTGCAGAAGCGCCAAGCCACGGCGTGCCCGGTATTGTTTATGATCGCCTGTCGCGAGGCTCAACAGCGTATATGGCACTGGCGGGGGAGTTTATGCGCAGGCAGGAACAAAATAAGGAACATAGCTGATGGCGCAAAAGCGAAAGCTGAATAGGGGTCTTGAGGCGCTGCTTGGCACCGGGCTACTGGCAACAGGACAAAGCGAGACGCAGGGCACGCAAGAGTCGCAGGCAGGCGTTTTGTCGCCGCCAGCAGAACTGCCTATCGAGCGACTGCAACGGGGCGCATACCAACCCCGTCGTGAGTTTGAACAAGAGGCACTGAAAACCCTGGCCAGCAGCATTAAGGCTCAGGGTGTCCTGCAGCCAGTAGTGGCGAGGCCGCTGGCTGACGACCGCTATGAAATCCTCTCTGGCGAGCGTCGCTGGCGCGCCGCTCAGATGGCGGGGTTGGATCGCATTCCGGTGGTCGTTAAAGACGTTTCAGACGAGACGGCCATAGCCATCGGCTTGATTGAAAACATCCAGCGCGAGGACCTGAACCCCGTTGAAGAGGGCTTTGGTCTGAAGCGGCTTCAAGATGAGTTTGGGTTAAGTCAGGAACAAGTGGCGGAGGCGGTGGGCCGGTCCCGTTCCGCGGTTGCTAACTTGTTGCGCTTGTTGAATTTAGAGAGTGAGGTGCTGGGCATGCTGGAGCGCAGTGAGCTGGACGCAGGCCACGCTAAGGTATTACTCGCGTTGAGTGGCGGAGATCAGGTGCGCGCCGCTCGGAATGTTTCCAAGCGACAGCTGTCTGTTCGCCAGACCGAAGTTTTGGTGCGCGGCTGGGGGGCGAAACCAGCGCCCGACACACCCGCTGACCCCAACATCAGCCGGCTGGAGACAGACCTAAGCGGCCGGCTTGGTGCCAAAGTCAGAATTCAGCACCAACAAAACGGCAAGGGCCGGCTCGAGATTCACTACACGAGTCTTGAGGAGCTGGACGGCGTGCTCGGTAAAATCCGCTAATTTCCACATATTGAAGGGTTTAGGCCTTTCCACTACACTCCCCACCGCATGTAAGGGGGGGCTGGGTTTACCTTGGCCAGACACGTTGCTTCCGCACCCTTCGCGACCACCAGAAAGCGCCTCTTGAGCGCGGTGGTCACCACAGCGATATTCTTGGTCGGAGTGGCAGTCGCCGCCGGTGTTTTCCGGGGCTTCAATACTTCTCTGGACATGTTGATGGGCGCAGCCGTGGTGCTCTTGCCCAGCGCGTGGGTGGCGACCAGCCTCACCTCGGGCCGGTCAGCGATCAGCCCGGTGTGGCTAGGCCTTGCCCGCTACAGCTTGGCGGCGGCGGGTTTTGCGGTGTTGTTTGCGCTGCGGCCTGACAGCGAGCCACTAAGCGTGATGGCTGGCACAACGGTGGCCGTATTTTTGCCGCCCGTGTTGGTGGTGTGGCAGCAGCGACGAGATAACACAATGCGCGCAGGTTGAGGCGCAGAGGAAACTAGCGGCCCATTTGGGCACAGGAGTACAAGGGTAACAATGGCGGCAAACGGCGACAGTCAGACCGTATCGGAATACATCGTTCACCACCTGACCAACTTGACCTATGGCAAGTTGCCCGGCGGCTATGAGCGATACGACGGCAGCGTTGTGGCAGAGGGCGGCCAGTGGACCATGGCCCATGGGGCCAACGAAATCGCCGCGATGGGCTTCAACGCCGTGCATGTCGACTCCATGTTCTGGTCGGTGGGCCTCGGCCTGATTTTCTGCTGGCTTTTCCGCCGTGTCGCGGTTCGCGCTACGTCGGGCGTACCCTCGGGCCTCGTGAATTTCGTGGAAATGGTGGTCGAGTTTGTCGACGGCACCGTGAAAGACACTTTCCATGGGCGCAATCCACTGATCGCCCCCCTAGCACTCACGATTTTCGTTTGGGTGTTCCTGATGAACCTGATGGATTTGATCCCCGTAGATCTGATCCCCCACTCGTTAATGCTGGCTGGGGTTGAATACCAAAAAATTGTTCCCTCTACAGACCCCAACATCACCATGGGCATGGCCATTGGCGTGTTTGTGCTGATGCTCTTTTACTCGATCAAAGTGAAAGGTTTCGGGTTTGTGAAAGAGCTCACGATGAATCCGTTTAACCACCCGCTTTTTATCCCTGTGAACTTGTTCATGGAGGTCGTCGGTCTCCTCGCCAAACCCTTCTCTCTTGGGCTTCGGCTGTTTGGCAACATGTATGCAGGTGAGATGATTTTTATTCTGATTGCAGCGCTGTTCAGCGTTGGGCTCTTTTGGGTCCTGCCAGCTGCGCTGCTACAAATTGGCTGGGCAATCTTTCATATTTTGGTGATCACGCTACAAGCCTTTATTTTTATGGTTCTGACCATCGTGTACCTCAGCATGGCGCACGAGGACCATTGATTTTTGATTCACAGTTACCTTTAGGAGACAACCATGGAACTGATTTACGTTGCCGCCGCCATCATGATGGGCCTCGGCGGAATGGGCGCCGCAATTGGAGTGGGCATTTTGGGCGGTAAGCTCATCGAAGGCTCTGCTCGTCAGCCTGAACTAGCCCCTAAGCTGCAGGGTACCTTTTTCCTGGGCGCGGGCCTTGTTGACGCGATCCCGATTATTGGTGTGGGTATCGCCATGTATCTAATTTTTGTGGTCGCGGGCTAAGCAGCCCCTTCGATAGCTTGGGTGGGCATGCTCACCCTTAGCACCACAGGAGTAACGAGTGAACATTAATCTCACCCTGATAGGACAGCTGATCGCCTTTGTGGCGTTTGTCGCCTTTTGTATGCGTTACGTGTGGCCCCCTATCGCTGGCGCCATGGCGGAACGACAGAACAAGATTGCGGACGGCCTTGCCGCAGCGGATCGTGCTGGTCACGACCTCGAGGTTGCAAAGCAGCAGGCAGATGAACAGTTGGCCGATGCTAAGCGAGAGGCCGCAGGCATCATTGAGGCCGCCAACAAGCGCGCCCAAGCCGTGGTTGACGAAGCCAAAGAAGCCGCGAGCGCTGAGGCTGACCGGGTTAAAGCGGCGGCATCAGCTGAAATCGAGCAGGAACGCGCGCGCGCGCAAGAGCAGCTGATGACACAGGTTAGTGCGTTGGCGTTGGCGGGCGCGGAAAAAATTCTTGCTGCAGAGATCGACGCTGACAAGCATGCTGATCTCCTCAAATCGCTTGCGGCGGAGTCTTGATCCGTGATTGAGCCGACCACCCTTGCCAGACCTTACGCACGAGCAGCGTTTGAGCACGCTCGCGCTGCGGGCGAGCTGGCGGCGTGGCAGACAGCATTGTCGGAGTTGGCGGCAATCACCACTCAACCCAAAGTCGCTGCCGCGATGCGCGACCCGAACCAGACCGCCACGCAGCGGGCATCAACTCTCTCGTCCTTGGCGGGCGACTCGATACCGACGGCGGTGGGAAATCTGCTGGCCATCATGGCTGATAACGGCCGCTTGTCACTCATGCCTGAGGTGGCAATGCTGTTTGATCAGCTCAAGCAGGCTGTAGAAAGCGCGGTCGCGGTCCATGTGACCTCTGCCTATCCGCTGAGTGACGCCGAAACACAGCAACTTACCGAAACGATGCAGGAGAAGCTCGAACGCAGCATTACCCTGACATCAGAAACCGACCCCTCGTTACTGGGAGGGGCGCTCATTCGTGCCGACGATCTGGTGATCGACGGCTCAGTTCGCGGCCGCCTGAATAAATTGGCAGGCACGCTGACCCAATGACAGAGGAATAGGTCATGCAACAGCTCAACCCCTCAGAAATTAGCGACCTGATCAAGCAGCGTATCGACCAGCTTGAAGTTGCTTCGCAAGCGACCAATGAGGGCACCATTGTCTCGGTGACGGACGGCATTATCCGTATTCACGGCCTCACAGAGGTCCAGTACGGTGAGATGATTGAGTTTGAGGGCGGTGTCTATGGCCTCGCGCTAAACCTTGAGCGTGACTCAGTGGGTGCGGTGATTCTGGGCGACTACAAACAGTTGGCCGAAGGCCAGACCTGCCGGTGTACGGGCCGCATTCTTGAGGTGCCTGTTGGCCCTGAGCTGCAGGGCCGAGTTGTGGATTCACTCGGTAACCCGATTGATGGAAAGGGCGCCATCGAGACTAAGATGACGGATGCGATCGAAAAGATCGCACCGGGAGTGATTGCCCGTCAGTCTGTTGATCAGCCAGTGCAGATTGGTCTCAAGGCGATCGACGCCATGGTGCCGATTGGTCGTGGTCAGCGGGAGTTGATTATTGGTGATCGACAGGTCGGCAAAACAGCGATCGCCGTTGATGCCATTATCAACCAGAAGGGCACCGGCATTAAGTGCGTTTATGTGGCGGTAGGGCAGAAGGCCTCATCTGTGGCTGCTGTGGTGCGCAAACTAGAAGAGCATGGCGCCATGGAGCACACGATCGTGGTCGCCGCCAATGCATCTGATCCAGCGGCAATGCAATACCTGGCGCCTTTCGCCGGGTGCACCATGGGCGAGTACTACCGGGACCGCGGTGAAGACGCGCTGATCATTTATGATGATTTGTCCAAGCAGGCCGTGGCCTATCGACAGATCTCGCTTCTGTTGCGAAGACCACCCGGCCGCGAAGCTTATCCAGGCGACGTTTTCTATCTACACTCGCGACTGCTTGAGCGCGCTGCCAGAGTGAATGCCGACTACGTCGAGCAATTTACCGGTGGCGAAGTGAAGGGCCAAACGGGTTCCCTGACCGCCCTCCCAGTGATCGAAACACAGGCGGGTGATGTCTCGGCGTTTGTACCCACGAACGTCATTTCAATTACAGACGGTCAAATCTTCCTTGAGGCTGACATGTTCAACGCCGGGGTCCGGCCAGCCATGAACGCAGGTATTTCGGTTTCTCGTGTGGGTGGTGCTGCGCAGACCAAGATTGTGAAGAAGCTTTCAGGCGGTATCCGAACCGCGCTGGCACAGTACCGCGAACTGGCTGCGTTCTCGCAGTTCGCATCAGACCTTGACGACGCAACTAAGGCACAGTTGGAGCACGGTGAGCGTATTACCGAGCTGATGAAGCAGAAGCAATATGCGCCGCTTTCAATCGCCGAGATGGGCGTGTTGCTGTACGCAGGCAACGAAGGTTATTTGCAGGATGTTGAGGTGGCAAAAATTGGCGACTTTGAATCAGCGCTACTAGGCTACATGCGATCCGAATGTGGTGATGTGATGCAGGCTATTGAGGCTGATGGTGGTTGGGACGACGACCGCGAGGCTGCTTTCAAGTCGGCGATAGAAACCTTCAAGTCGACTCAGACCTGGTAATTTCGAATGGCTGTTGGTAAGGAAATCCGCACCAAGATCTCGAGTATCCAGAGTACTCAAAAGATCACTAGCGCGATGGAAATGGTGGCGGCGAGCAAAATGCGCCGCGCCCAAGACCGCATGGAGTTGGGTAAGCCCTATGCACAGCGTATGCGCGCCGTTGTGGGTCATATCGCCAACTCCACACCGGAATACCGACATGCCTATATGCAGGAGCGCGAGGTAAAGCGCGCGGGCTACATCATTGTTTCGACAGATCGCGGCTTGTGTGGTGGCTTGAACATCAATTTGTTCAAGGCGGCCATCCAATCTATGAAAGCGATTCAGGACGAGGGCGTGGAAGTGGAGCTCTGTCTTGTCGGTGCCAAGTCAGCAGGGTTTTTTGCCAGCGTTGGCGGCAACGTCACGGCGTCTGTCAGAGACCTCGGCGAAGAGCCTGCTTTGGAAGATTTGATTGGTGGTGTAAAGACCATGCTGGACGCTTACACGGACGGGCGCATTGACGCGCTCTATCTGGCGAGCAACGAGTTTGTGAACACCATGACCCAGTCGCCACAGGTAGAGCAGCTGTTGCCCTTGAAAGCAGAAGACACCGAAGCGCTCTCGCATCATTGGGATTATGTGTACGAGCCCGACGCGCGGGAGCTGCTCGACGCCCTGATGGTGCGCTACATCGAGTCGCAGGTTTATCAGGCGGTTGTTGAGAACGGGGCCTGCGAGCAGGCGGCGCGGATGATTGCGATGAAAAACGCGACCGACAATGCGGGTGAGCTGATCGAAGAGCTGCAGCTTGTCTATAACAAAGCCAGGCAGGCCGCGATTACGCAGGAGCTGGCAGAGATTGTGGGAGGCGCAGCAGCCATTG